>WLHA01000078.1 GCA_009702955.1 Actinomycetota bacterium | reverse complement strand
CAAACCGCTCCACCCGCCGATCAGGAAACAAGTAATACCGAGGGTCCATGGCGCAATCCAGTCTCGCTTGTCAATGAAAACAAGCTCTGGGTACTTTCCAAAATCACGAATACGATCCGCGTCGTAGGCCTTGAATTTGTCAGCCAGAATCCATCCCACATGACTCCACCAGAACCCTTTTCGTGGGGAGTGAACGTCTCGCTCAGTATCTGAGAACTGGTGGTGGTTGCGGTGATGAGCTGCCCACCAGAGGACGCCCTTCTGGGCTGAGGACTCTGCCCCGAAGGCCATTATGAACTGTGGAACCCTCGCAAGTTTGTAGGACTTATGGGAGAAATAGCGGTGGTACCCAGCGGTCACGAAGAACATACGCCCAAAGTAGGTGACCAAGAAGAGCACTACCGCGGTGGTGCTAATCCCAGTAAAGATCAGCGTTATTGGGAGAAAATGCAGCAGCAGAAAGGGAATTGACTGGGGCCAGTTGACCCTCTCGTCGGGGGTGCGTACAAGGTGAGTTGGCTTTGGGTATCGATGCATGCGGAGCAGCCTACCTACTGGTAGGTAGGGAAATGCACGCGGGTAGGTAAATTCTTGGGGATCCACCCCCCTTGAGGGCCGCATCCGGCAGAGGGAGCCTAAGGATGTGAAGATGGGGAGCGTGGCAAAATATCGAGGAATCCTGCTTGATTTTTACGGAACCCTTGCTCGGGCAACACATTGGTTCTCCGTGGAGGAGGCACTTGCAGAGCATGGGTATGTGCTCGATCCTGAGCTCCGTGATAGATGGTTCAACGACGGCATCGATGGCGACGACCACGAGGCAGCCTCCCAGAGCCGGGATCACTACGTGAAGTGGCAGTTAGATCGCACATACTCAATGCTCTCAGAGTCAGATGTGCACCCGGACGAGCATGCGACGATCGCAGAGAAGTTGCGTATCGGTGCGGCTACGCGAGTGCTCGAGGCTTACGACGAAGTACCGGAGGTCTTAGCCCAGCTCCGAGCGGAGGGCCTCAAACTTGTTGTCTGCTCCAACTGGGATTGGGACCTAGCCGAGGCAGTCGACGAGTCTGGCCTCAGCGACGCTGTCGACCTTCTTGTCTCATCAGCATGGGTAGGTGTGCGAAAACCAAACCCGCGCATCTATCTTCATACCCTCGAGAAAGCGGGCCTTGAGCCTGAGGAAGTGCTCTTCGCTGGCGACACCTGGGGGGCCGATGTCGAGGGGCCTCTCGCAGCCGGAATGACACCGGTCTACCTGCGCAGAGACGGACACTGGACAGACGGAACATGCCCTCACGACGAACCGCGCGGGCGCGGCGTAACCGTTGCTTCAGACTTAAGCGCCATCCTTAGTCTTATTTAATAGCCTTTTTAATAGCCCTTTTAATAGCCCTTCTATTTACGTTTAATGCACTCTGCGCGCCGCCAATCTTTAGGCGTTATCGTGGGGCGCAACTCGACAAAGGAGCACCATGACCACGACCGAGAGCATCACCACCAAAGCGCAGACTTCACTACGGAGTGAGCCTTCACCTTTGAGTCCGCGCTCAACGCCAAACCTTGACGCTCCGGCTCTCGTCGCAGAGCTTCGCACCACATTCGCTAGCGGCACCACTAAGAGCATTGCCTGGCGCAAAGCGCAACTAAAGGCACTTCGCAGAATGCTCGTCGAGCGCGAAGACGATATTTTGAATGCATTAGCGAGTGATCTAGGCAAGCCAAATATCGAGGCATTCGTTACAGAGATCGCGTTTGTGCTCACAGAGATTGCTGTTGCGCTAAAGAACCTCGACCGCTGGGTACGCCCAGAGAAGGTTCGCATTCCAGCAACCCAGCTCCCCGGCAAGGGGCGCATCTATCGCGACCCGCTAGGCGTCGTACTCGTAATCGGCCCTTGGAACTACCCGGTGCAGTTATTACTAGCCCCGATCGTTGGCGCCATCGCCGCAGGAAACTGCGTAGTGCTGAAACCCTCCGAGGTCTCCCCCACCGTCTCTGCAACTCTCTCGGCAATCATTCCTCAGTATCTAGACAACTCCGCTCTGCGCGTTGTAGAGGGAGCAATCCCGGAGACGACCGCTCTCCTGGCTCAACGCTGGGATCACATTTTCTATACAGGACACGGCAGTACTGGTCGCATCGTGATGGCTGCAGCAGCCAAGAATCTCACGCCGGTCACCCTGGAGCTAGGCGGTAAAAGCCCTACCTATGTAGATGCATCAGCCAATCTCACTGTTGCTGCAAAGCGAATCGCCTGGGGAAAATTCTTGAACGCTGGGCAGACCTGCGTTGCCCCCGATTACGTATTGGTGCACCGCAGCGTAGAGGCAGAACTCTTGAAGAAACTTCAGGAGGCTGTTACGCAGATGTACGGAGTCAATACTCAGGAGACTCCAGATTTCGCACGCATCGTCGATTCGCGTCACTTCGTCCGCGTCTCTGCACTGCTAGATGGTGAAGGCGCTGGGACCCCCTATTTTGGAGGAGAACGTGATGCAAGCGACTGCTTCATCGCCCCAACCGTTCTTGTAGGGACCGACCCAGCATCAAAAGTAATGCAGGACGAGATTTTCGGCCCACTGCTCCCCGTGCTTGCAGTTGATGGAGTCGAAGAGGCAATAGCGTTCATCAACAATCGCGACAAGCCACTTGCTCTCTATGTCTTCGCCGAGGACAAACAAATAGCAGAGCGTGTGCTCGACAGCACCTCCTCTGGCGGGGCCTGCATCAATGGCACCCTCTTTCAGTTAGTGCCCCCAACGCTCCCATTTGGTGGAGTTGGAGAGTCTGGGCAAGGCGCTTACCACGGCAGGTCAACCTTCGAGACTTTTAGTCATCACAAGAGCGTCCTCAAAAAGACAACACGCCTAGATCCACCTATTGCCTACCCGCCCTATACAGAGCGCAAGAAGAAAATCCTTCGGCGCTTTCTATAACCGCTATTTAACCGCTATTTAACCCCTATTTGAGACCTATTTAGACGCGTTACTAGGGGCGCTCGGCTCATCGCCATAGTGGCGCAGCTCTACGCGGTTGCCATCAGGATCGAGCACGTAGAGACCCCAGCCGATACCGCGCGCCCCGTATAGCCGCCTTGGCTCCCCCTCGGTCTCAATCACTCCGCTCGCGTGCAATGCATGGAGATCGGCATCGTCTACGACAAGACAGAAATGGTTGAGGTTCTCGCCAGAGCGTTCGCTCTTCGAGAAATCAATAATGGCCGAGTCGTTGATCCTCAGAGATGGAAACGGAGCCTCACCTCGTCGCCATTCATCTACGCGAACCGGCTCAAGCCCTAGGTGGCGCATGTACCAACTTAGAGATGCCTCAACATCAGCAACGTTGAGCACTAGGTGGTCAAACGATCGAGCTCTCATAGCGCTTTTAGCTCCCCTTCTTCTGGACTTTTTGCTCGCCCTGCCTCTGACCTTGCCTCTGGCGGTGTTCGGAGACTTTTGCTCTATTCCCACAGGTTGACATACTGCACCATCGCCGATTGCGGCTTCGCGTTGAGTCGAAGAATGCCTTGTTGCACTCTGGAGCGTCACAGATTCGAATCCGACTCCAGCCTCCATCACGTGACGAGGCAGCGATAGCGAGAACGAAGAGCGCAGCGATACTCGCCGAATCAACGGCAGCGCTTGAGAGCATCGGAATACCTTTATCGTCCACGCGCAGTATTAACTGGGCCTTCGCGCTTATGTTCTCTAGCGCTTTAGCGCTCTTCGATGAAGGCTCCTTGAGGCAGGAGGTGATTGCAGCACGCAATTCGCGCATCATCGCTAGGAGTGTTTCGTCGACCTTGCATTCTGCCTGATCAATCTCTAACGCACTACAGAATGCTCTGAACCGATCGGGGTCGAGAAGAGCGTCTCCGCCAGCCGCAGACTCCGAGTTCAACAGCGCAACGATCCGAGAAGCTGATTCGGATTCTCGTGAGATCATGGGGCCTGAATCTGCGCAGCGAGAGGTGGAGTCCGTAAGCGCGACGCTATCGATACTCCTGCAATTACAGCGACTAGATCGATGCATGCATTGATGACTAAACCGCTCGATGGACTCCAGCCTGATCTCTCTCCGAATGCCACAAGCGCCCCGCCGATACCAATCCCTATTGCACACCCAAGAACATCAGCTAGTTGAAGTGCAGATGAAGATCTACCCTCGCTCCCCTTCTCTGCGCCCCCGAGCACAACAAGGCTAATTGGAGCGTATGCGAACCCCATCCCGAATCCACCGACACCCCAAGCAACTGCAAACATGAAGACCGATACCGATGTCGATACTGCGATACAGAAGAGCACAATGGCAACCCCAATGATTGCGAACCCAGCGCGCACTAAGAGCGGCGGGTGCAGTCGCTGCACGTAGTGCGACTGTATCCATGAACCAGTGGTCCAGCAGAGAGCGCCGACGGTAAGAGCAAAGCCCCCCATCGCAACGGATCCCCCTCGAGCCTCCGCTACTGCAAGCGTTATAAATGCATCTACCCCGAAGAATGCGAACGTGAGCAGCCCGCGAGAGAGCACTGCCGCAGGGGTACCTGGCAGAGCGCGCAGCGTTCCTGTAGGAACAAGTCTTCTCAAAGCGTTGACCGCTATTGCTCCACCAATCGCACAGAGCGCAAGGAGAGCGAATAAATTCTGGGCCAGCAGGCCACCGAGGAATAACCCACTCCCTAGGGCCACCTGAATCGCATCTGCAAGCGATGCAGGCGGCTCTGCATCCGGCGATCTATCCGTTGGCGGGAGCTTTCGCATCGGAGGCGCTGCAAGAAGCGCTGCAATTGCAACTATCGGAACAATCCCTGCGAATACCCAGCGCCACCCGAAAGCCGATGCAACTACAGCTGCAATTGCAGGGCCGATCAAACTCGGAACCACCCAAGCAGTTGAGAGCATCGCAAACATCCGTGGCTGCAGATGCGTTGGATATGCGCGCCCAATAACTACGTAAGCAACAGCGGGTATTACTCCTGCTCCGAGTCCTTGGATCGCTCGTGCACCAACAAGCACCTCCATGCTCGGGGCCAAAGCGCCGATGATGAGACCTAGTGCTAGAAGTACCAACCCAATTAAGAAAGGGCGCTCTGGTCCATAGCGGTCAGCCGATGTACCTGCAACGACAATCCCAACAAGTTGTGCAAGTAAGAACGCGCTGAATACCCATCCGTAGAGTGAGATGCCATTTAGATCTCGACTCACCTTGGGCATCACTGTTGCAATAGCAAGCGCCTCAAACCCAACAAGGGTGATGACTAAGAGCAGGCCGATGGTCGTGGCTCTGCGATGCGGGGCGAGTACTCCGTCACGCGATTCACTCGCCATTCAAATCAACCCCGTCGTCGAGTACCCACTCAGATGTCCCTACTTTGGAAACTCCATACCACCCGGCATTGCTAGCCCAACATGCTGTAGTTGCTGAGCGAATATCTTGTTGAAGTTCTCAGAGACGCCCTCGACATCCCATCCGCCCTCGCGGTACATGTAACCAATCTGCATTGGGTGGCGGTAGATCGTGTATGCAAAGTCTGTACGCCCAAGAATCTGTCCATTTACGTGAGCCGCCTCCTCTGATGCGAGCCAGGTAACCATCGGCGCGTTGAGGGCTGGGTTTGCCTCGGGTGGAGGTGCCTCGCCTGTGCGTGCGAATAGTGCCTCGGTCATGCGTGTGGCACCAGCAGGCGACATTGCGTTCACGGTGATTCCATACTTACCGAGCTCAATAGACCAGACGAATGTCATACCCATGATCGCTGCCTTAGCGGCTCCATAGTTGGTCTGGCCAAAGTTTCCGCGTAGCCCAGCCTGCGAGGTGATGTTGATGATGCGCCCATAACCCTGCTCCTTCATCAACTCTGCAGCGTGGCGTGCAGTATTGAAGGTGCCGTACATGTGCACCTTTACGACTGCATCAAAGTCCTCAGGGGTCATCTTGAGCAGCGAACGGTCGCGAACGATGCCGGCGTTGTTCACAAGAATGTCGATCTTTCCGAAGTTCTCAACAGCGGTCTGGATGATGCGCCCCGCTCCATCGAAATCAGCGACCGAGTCATACGACGGAACTGCCTTGCCGCCGAGTGCCTCAATATCGCGACAAGTCTGCGCCGCTGGGTCCTCTTCGCTCCCCTGGCCATCGAGGCTTACCCCAACATCGTTGATAACGACGCTCGCACCCTGGCTAGCCATTGAGAGCGCAAACTCTCGACCAATACCTCTGCCAGAACCGGTGATTACCGCGACTCTTCCATCAAGTAAACCCATTGATTGCTCCCTTTTCTCCGTTGAGTATTTTAGTTAGTTAGTTGAAAGTCTT
>WLHA01000077.1 GCA_009702955.1 Actinomycetota bacterium | reverse complement strand
TGCTCGGCATTTGCTGCCGTGACCTGAGCTTGGGCACTAGCTACAGCATCTCGCTGAGCTGCAGCGGCGGCTTTCTGGCGCTCGAGCTCGGCGCGCTGAACGGCTAGTTCCTCGCGTGCGCGCTGGAGGTTCTCAAGGAGAGCGCCATCGTGCTCCGCTGCGGCGGCCGCGTATTTTGAGCGGATACCGAGCTCGTTGATCTTCTTAACGTTTGTTGCACGAAGCGGGGTTCCTGTAGTGGCGCCCTTGTAGATGGTCGAGGCTCGGCTCGAGAGGAGGCCAGTTATGCGGGTGGTCTGCGCCTGAGCCTCATCGGTCCGTCGCTGAGCCTCTGCGATGCCTGCCTGAGCCTCTGCTACCCGGAGGCGAGCGCCGTTGAGGCGCTCAGAGAGGATGTTGGTCCGGGCGCCATTGGCGGCAATTGATGCCTCAAGCGCTGCTGCTTGGCGACGCTTGCTGTCGACGGGAGCGCTACCTGCAACCCCAGCGAAGCCGATGGAGGCTGAGAGGAGAGTTGCGATGAATGGTGTTATCGATTTTCTTAAGCTCATTTGGGGGCCGTCCTCTGATCGGAGCGCATTGCTCGTCTCCTCGGTTGGTCCTTGCCGAACACGGCTTGCACAGCAGTTGGACAAACTATTTTGCATTCAATTTTGCATTGAACTTTTTTGAAATGATCTGATTTGAACTAGACGTGACAACCCAAAGGTTAGGGGTTGCTGATGCCCTAGACCCTAGGCGCCGGGAGGGTCAAAGTGCTACGCGGGGAGCCAAAAAGGGCTCTGACCAGCACTTTCGCGATTTTTGGCCTAGGAGTGGCTTAGGAGTTTTTGAACTCCGGAGCGGACCAAGCCATTGCCTTCGCAATCGAGTCAGCGACCCTCTGCCACTCGGTCGGGTCCCATCCCTCGGCGACCTCGCCAACCGAGGTGTCCTGGCGAATATGCACCAAGGCGGGGAGCGAGGTGATCCCAAGGCCTGCGACGAGACTCCGGTCGGGGTCGACGAAGGTCATTACCTCGTCGGCCTTCTTGCCAAGGATCCTTCGTGCAATTGCTGGAGTGGTTGGCAGTACAAAGGCGGTTCGGCAGTCGGCGTCCCCAAGAACCTTGAATATCTGGTCGGCGATCGGGAAATACCTTGTCGCCTCCATCTCGTCAGGGAGGATTACCAGGCACAACTGAAACATGGTGGTCCAGTCGTCTATTGAGCGACTGCTCCCGGAGATTGTCTCGAGGGCCAATTGGGGATCTGGGTTGGTTGCCACAGTTTGGAAGGTTACCCTGCCGCGCTAGGTAGCCTCGGTCTCGCGCGGCCCCCAAATTGCTAGAGGGGCCCTCTTGACGGGAGCGATCCATGAGCAGACGAGACATCATCCGGATGACCGAGGCCGAGGTTGAGTCCTACCTCACCTCAGGGCGAGACCTTCAAGTTGCCTCCATCAATGCCGACGGCACGCCCCACCTTGTGACGATGTGGTTCGCGCTTGTAGATGGCGACCTCTGCTTCTGGACCTACGGACGTAGCCAGAAGATCGTAAATCTCCAGCGCGACCCGAGGGTTACGGTGCTTGTCGCCGATGGGGATGTCTACGAGCAACTACGTGGAGTCTCCGTAGCGGGCACGGCGACGGTTATCGAGGATCGAGATGAGGTCAACGCTATTGGCGAGGCCGTCTTCGAGAAATACTGGATGCCAATTACTGATGAGGCCGTGCGCGAGGGTGTGCACGCGATGGGCGCCAAGCGCTTAGGGGTGCGGATAAGTCTGGACAAGGTGGTCTCGTGGGACCACTCCAAGCTCGAGGGCGCTTACTAACTAAATACCCGAAGTTCGGGGAGATTAGAAACCTAGGGCTTTAAGCATTGTTGGTGGGATCGTTCCCGGGCTCTCACCTGAAGCGAGCATCTTTGCTCTCTCCACATTGATCGCATCTCTCTCAGCGCGCTCAAGCCAAGAATCCCAAGGGCCTGCTCCTATCGCCGCAGGGTCGCCATCGGCCGCGACACACGCGCGTAGGTAGTTCTGGAGAGCGCGCACATCATCGGCACCGCCTATTGGTCCGTGCCCCGGAACAATCGTCTCTGCTAAATCAACTGCAATCTCTAATACCTCAGCCCAGGTTGCTACATCTCCTTGAAACGCAAGGGGAGTAACGCCGAAGAAACAGATGTCTCCTGCGAAGAGCACATCAGCGTCCTCAACAAGAACCATCACGTCTCCAGCGGTGTGGCCTGCTGCTGGAATCACTTCGATGCGCGGAGTAACCATCGCTGGTTCGTCTATTACATGGCTCACTGGTCGAGTGCCTATCGCCTCGAGCTCGTCGAAGCCGCGTGTGAATGCCGGCATAAACGCCTTGTAAGCGGAGATCGGCATCTCTTGATCAAGCAGGTCACCTGTAACTGATGAAGCTAAGACCATCGCATTCCGAAACGCGCTCGTTCCTCCAACATGGTCAATATGCGCATGTGTGAGCACGACCCTGCGCACTGGTAGCCCAAGACCATTCACTGCCGCGGCAAATGGCTGCCACTGCTCAGGAACCATCAGGGTGTCAATCACAGTTAGGCCGTCGTCATCAACCACAACCCCTGCATTACTTACCCCGGACTCGCCCCCCGGCTGGAGCCAGACCATTACTCCATCGGCGATTTCATGCAGGGTGAGGGTTGGGGAGTCGCTAGCCACAGGCTCAGAGTACCGGCCCTGAAGGGTATTTAGCGATGCCGAGTAGAAGCAGACCTCGCTTGATGATTACGCTCCACTCCTATGTCAGAACGCACACGATCCCTGCCCCGTCGCTCATGCCTCTCAGTACCAGGCTCGAGCGAGAAGATGCTTGCCAAGGCCCCTGGCCTCGGAGCCGACATGGTGTTCCTCGACCTCGAGGACTCTGTATCGCCGCTAGAGAAAGAGGCGGCGCGCACCAAGGTTGTAAACGCCATCAAGTCCCAGGACTGGGGTGAAGCAGTTCTCTGTGTTCGCGTCAACGCGTGGGATACGCAGTGGACGGTCTACGACATCCTCGAGGTAGTCGGGAACGCGGGCCCTCGTCTAGAGGAGATCATGCTTCCGAAGGTTCAGAGCGCGGCGGAGATTGTTGCGATGGACCTCTTGCTTACTCAAGTTGAGAAGAAGGCTGGTCTGCCAAATGGGCACATCGGTATCGAAGCGCAGATTGAGACAGCACGTGGGCTAATCAACGTTGAGGAAATCTGTGCAGCCTCCCCACGACTCGAGACGATCATCTTTGGACCAGCTGACTTTGCTGCATCCATCGAGATGCCAGTTCTCACCGGTGGAGTGCAGATCGATGAGTACCCAGGCGATCACTTCCACTATGTCTTCTCGAAGATCTTGATGGCAGGGCGCGCGAATGGCCTACAGGTAATCGACGGACCATTCCTAAAAATCCGCGACCACGATGCGTTCCGTGACTACACGAACCGCACCAAAGTCCTTGGATACGACGGCAAGTGGGCGCTGCACCCAGAGCAGGTCGTGATCTTGAATGAGGTCTTCACTCCAACTCAGGAGCAGTTCGACCGCGCATTCGACATTCTCGATGCCTATGAGCAAGCCACGACAGAGGGCGAGCGCAAGGGCGCAGTGATGTTCGGGGACGAGATGATTGATGAGGCAAGCCGCAAGATGGCTACCAAGTTTGTTACTCGAGGATCTCGTGCAGGGATGACCCGAAGCGCCGAGTAAATAAGCCGGGTAAATACAACTAGTAAATACAACTAGCGGCGTGTTACCCCTCTAATGCTTGCTCCGTAAGTCTGCGAGCGATTACGCGAAGGCAGAGTGTCTCGTCAGCTCCCTCGAAGATTGAGAGCACGCGAGCGTCAACAAAGTAGCGAGATACCGCGTACTCCTCCGCGTACCCCATGCCGCCGTGAAGCTGCATGGCCTCGCGAGTAACCCACTCTGCCGCGCGGCATACATAGGCCTTAACCATCGAGGCCTCAAGAGCGCCTTCTCCGCGAGCCATCATTCGAGATACCTCGTATGAGAACTGACGCCCTGCGCATATAAGTGCAGCCATTCTCGCCAACTTCGCCTTGGTGAGCTGGTAATCAAAGACTGGCTTCCCGAAGACGCGTCTATCAAGTGAGTATGCGAGCCCGGCCTCGAAGGCAGCCTGCATAAGCCCCACAGCGCGCGCTGCAGTCTGAAGCCTGCCGTTCTCGAAGCCCTCCATCTGGAAGTAGAAACCCTTGCCTAGGCCGCTCTCTCCGCCGATAAGCGCATTTGCCGGAACGTGCCAATTGTCGAAGGCCACCTCGTATGAATGCATACCGCGGTACCCGAGCGTGTCGATCGCACGACCCTCCATCTTCCCGCCGAGACCGTCTTCGAATGCGAATGAGTGCCCCGGTGCTGGTGGCTTCTCGACGACAAAAACCGAGAGGCCGCGGTGACCCTTGGAGCGGTCTGGATCTGTGCGAGCAAGCAGCATGAGCGTGTCCGCACGCCCTGCAAATGTGCACCACGTCTTTACACCGTTGATCGCCCACCCATCTCCATCGGGTGTTGCCATCACGTTTACGCCTGCGACGTCTGATCCGAAATCGGGCTCTGTCACCATCACGCCAACGATGCGCTCGCCAGATGCAATCTGTGGAAGCCAGCCATGTTTCTGCTCTTCTGTACCTCCGCGCACAATTGCGCGAGTGAGGATCTCTGGTCGCGTTATGAGTGCTCCGCCTGCTCCGAGAGATCCCCAAGACAACTCCTCGGTTGCAACACACATGGCGAGATAATCCGACTCGCCACCTGCAGCAAAGCCTCCGTACTCTTCTGGAACAGAGAGACCGAAGCCGCCGATCTCTGCCATACCTTGGAGGATCGACTCAGGTATGTCTTCGTTGTTGCGATGAATGTGCTCAGCAACCGGGCGAATCTTGTCCTGCGCAAATCTGTGGAACGTGTCGCGCACCAAATCAAACTCATCGTCGAGGTGAGCCGGGCCAGTTCCCTTCTTCATCACATCATCGGCAAGCAACTCTAAAAACTCGGGCGAGCGGAACAGGGATACAAACTCTGTGAACGGCGCGAGCACAACTGCGTCTACGCCCCAAGAGTCTTGGCGCCCGACCATTCGTGACGCAAGGTCCGCTATGACATCTGCGATGTAGGCGAACGACAAGCGCGCCTCAAACTCTCCATGCAGTGCGTATGTGAGCATTACCTGCGAACCCGCAACTGCACTCGCAGCATGGGCAAGGTCATACGCCGCAATTTGCTGTCTGTCGAGAAGGTCGACCGAGATGCGCCCATTCTCCGCTGAGCGTGTAGCGAGGGTATTGGAGGCCGTCTCGATAATCCCGGCGGCCGCCTCTACAAGCGCTACGGCTGTTGCCTGATGTGCAGTTGCATTGAGTTCAGTCATGGTGCAGAGCCTACCGACGCTTGTTGGTTGGCTCCGAAACTGAGGATAGGTGTTGAGCCCAGCATCGCGGTGCTACTCATTGGTATCCCGATGATGCTTGTTCTTAGAGGATCGGAATTGTTGTTCGGGTAGTGCTCGTGGTAGTTGAGCCAGGCGGGCGAGTGGTAGTGGTTGTCGATGTAGAGGAGGTGGAGGAGGTTGTCGAGGATGATCCTGTGGTCCCGGTAGTCCCTGTGCCCCCTGTCACTCCACTTACTCCCGAGGTGCCGGTCGCTCCAGTAGCGCCGGTTGATCGGGTTGCGGGCCCAAGAGTCGATGGGCGAGTGCCGGGAATATAGGTCGACCCTTTGGTCTCAACAACGCGCTGTGGGCGTCCGGATACTGCCTGGTCGCGAAGATGCCAAATGAGGTCAATCTCATCGAAGACTGCTCCCCCTAGGTAATCGCCGCCCGCGGGGGAGAGATGCACTCCATCTCCAGCGCGAGCCAGTATCGAGTCGCCGTTCGCATCAATGATGCGAGTTGCATACGCGCCGGAGGCATCATCGAAGAGGCTGTAACCGTCGATCCAAACAACGGTGGGGAAGCGTCTCGCAACGTTGCGCTGTAGTTCTCCGATCTGGCGCACTCCGTTATTGATCTTGGAGTCCTTCATCACAGGTGGGGAGACCCAAAACACTGTTCGGTTTTGACTCCCAACAAGGATCTGCATCATCTCCTCGGTCTTCTTCTCATACTCAATTGCCCACTTCGGCCTAACAGGTAGCTGGCCCTCAACGATCGGAGAGTCGCCACTAAGTTGTTTGCCGGTAACAATCGGGTAGTCATTGGTGCCGATGATGAAGGCAACCGCCTCAGGCTTGAGTCGAGCAAGTTCGGATGTTGCTCGTTTGGGCCAGTTGAAGAACCCCGGGTTTGCTAATCCGCTTGAGACTCGCGACTCGTATACAGGTGC
>WLHA01000076.1 GCA_009702955.1 Actinomycetota bacterium | reverse complement strand
TTCGTAGTCTGATCACGCGGCTCGCTGATTTGAGTTGAGAAGCAAGAGTTAGAGCGTTAAATGTTTCGACAGCCGAGCAACGGGTTTACTCCGCCGCCGATATCGATTGCGTAAACGCAGACCTGGCTACCTCCGCCAGAGAGTGTGGTATCAAAACCATGAAGCGCTCCATAGGAGTAGAAGATGGCTCCGACATCAGGGCGTGAAAGGTTTGCAGTAGTTGCAGCCCTAAATACGCCGTCAACATAAACGTGGAGGGTAACTGCGTTAGCGCTATCCGGGTCTATTACCCAACCCGTGACGCGAATTCCACCGGGGGTTCGGCTGACACTCTCAATGCTCCCAAATGGCTGGCCCGTGACCGTGAGGGTTCTGCACCCGAGCAGGGGATTTACTCCGCCACCGACGTTGATCGCATAGACACAGTAGGTAGTTACACCGGTCGTAGTTGTAGGAACAACCGCGTCGAATCCGTGGTTAGCACCCCACGCGGGGAACACTGCCCCGACATCTGCTCGAGTTGTATTTGCGCTAATTGCAGAGACAAATTGACCGTTTGCATAAACATGGAGAGCGACCGCACCTGCAGTATCAGCATCTAGTGACCATCCGCTAAGCCTCACTCCACCTGCGACACGCCCTGCTGCCTCAAGACTGCCGAGAGGCGTTCCACCAAGAACCGTCGTGCAGCTGCCGAGTCGCGGATTGGTGACACCATCTGCAACGTTTATTGCATAGAGACATACCTCGCCCCCCTGCAGTGGCACAACCGCGTCGAAGCCGTGGGCATCGCCGTAACCTGGGAAGTAGTTTGAGAAACCAGGGCGCGAGAGGTTGGCCGGGATTGCAGCCCCGACACCACCCGCGTACACATGTATCGAGATCGGATCTGCAGAGTCTGGGTCAAGCGCCCAGCCAACAACTCGCACTCCACCGGGGACACGCGACACAGACTCAACGTTGCCAATCGGCGTAGGCCCTATCAAAGTGCTGCAACCAAGTTGTCGCACCGCTACGCCAGGGCCGACGTTTACAACGTAGACACAGAGGTTTCCTCCAGCGACTGGAGCCACCGCATCAAAGCCGTGATTAGCGCCATAGGGAGGGTACGCGGCGCCAATGTCTGGTCGAGCAACCCCCGCAGGAATCGCCGCGGCCAGCGAACCGTCTCGCGTCACCAGAATTGTTGCCGCTGTACCAAGATCGGGGTCAAGCCCCCAACCGCGTATCAGGACGCCACCTGGCGCGCGACTTATTGAGTCAAGCGCTCCAACAGGATCAGGGCCAGGGATTACTCCGCAACCGAGGGGCGTGTCTCTAGAGCCGGTCCCAACGTTGACTCCATATACGCATACGGTGCCGCCGGTCGTGACTGGCAGTACGCCATCGAAGCCATGGTTCGCTCCGAAATTAAATACCGCTGCAACATCGGGTCGATATCCATTCGCAAGAATCGTGCCTATCGGATTGTCGTTTAGCGTTGCGCGAACAGAGATTGCATCCGGGGTTGATACATCAAAGCTCCACCCACCGACATGTACTCCCCCAGGGACGCGCTCAACTAGATCAGTGCGCCCAGCAGGGTCAGCCCCAGCAGCGGCAAGCGCAGGTATGCCGTTCCATACCAATACCCTTTGATACAAGGAGATAATGGTGGCTGCATAGGTAGTTGAGCTCGCCCAGTTGCCATTACCCATTTGGTTCCAGGTAGCGGCACGACCCTTTGCAAAGAATGTATCGAAGTTATAAATAGCTAACGCAGGGTCGTATGTGTAGACGCCGTTTACAGTGCGGCGGCCGTACCACTCAACAACCGGCGCGTTGTGTAGACCGCTTGCGCGCGAGTTGATATCCGCGTAGTTCTTTAGGTGCTGAACCTGGGCGCGTACCCCAGTGCGAGCGTTAGGGAAAGGCCGACCCGAGTTACAGGTGTCGCAGGCGCCCATCCCTGCGAAGTTGTAATCGGCAGGTTTGACCATGCTGCCAACAAAACCGAAGTAGCCAGTCTCAACAATGGACTGGATAAATGCGATATCACCGCGAAGATTCTCTGCCACTCCCTCATCAACAAAATATGAGGCGAGTGCGTCGATATTCTCTCCGGGAACATTGAGAGTTCGTCCGGTGGAGCGATACCAAGCAGCGAGCTGAGCAGAGTTGAGTACCGGCGGGCCGATTACTGGAACTGTGATCGCATCAGCAGAGGCGGGCATTGCGTTAACCGCAAGTGACACAAGGCCGGCGGCAAGGAGGGCCAGGGCACTGACGATCGCTATGCAGCGCTCGAGCATCGGAACACGACGCGCTCGTCCGCGCGACGTGGTGGAGATGCTTGAGGAGTAGTTGCTTGGATTCATATTTAGATTCTTGAGTATGAGGGCACGCATAGCGCCGATGTTGCTGGTGTCAACTTATGTTGCCGGTGTTGTAGATGATGTGGTAGATGAGATTAGAGCCCAGCGACTCCAAATGCATGTCAATCTGGGCTCCGTTCGATTCTTATCGGCTGTTTATCGACTACTTATCGGCTACTTATCGGCACCCGCGGCCCATTTCTCAACCTGATCCCACACCTTTAGTACTCCGATTACTACTCCGCTTTTCGGGCAAAAAACTCGCGGCTACCCCCAATAGGGCGAAAAACTTGGCCTATCCTCCGTTTAAGGGCCCCTCACCTCGGGCCGTCGCCTAGCCTGCAGCCTGATGAAGGGCCTAATTCTCTCCGGGGGCGCTGGTACACGCCTGCGCCCCATAACCCATACGAGCGCCAAGCAATTGGTGCCGATCGCCAATAAGCCGATCCTCTTCTATGGAATCGAGGATATGGCGGCCGCTGGTATCAAGGAGATCGGCATAATTGTCGGGGATACCGCCGCCGAGATTGAGGCCGCCGTAGGTGATGGATCACGCTGGGGAGTGACGGTTACCTATATTCCCCAAGACGCCCCGCTCGGCCTCGCTCACTGCGTACTCATTGCCTCCGATTACCTAGGCGACGACGACTTCGTGATGTACCTCGGCGACAACATGCTCGAGCAGAACCTCACAGATTTTGTCACCAACTTCACTGAGGCACGCAGAGCCGGCGGTGCCGATGCCCCAACAGCACAGATTCTCTTGGCCCACGTTGATGACCCACGCCAATTTGGCGTTGCTGATGTTGGCCCCGATGGCGACATTCGCGGCCTCGTCGAGAAGCCAGATAATCCCCCATCCGATCTTGCGCTTGTCGGTATCTATCTCTTTGACAAGACCATTCATCAAGCAGTGCGATCAATTAAGCCATCGGAGCGCGGTGAGCTTGAGATTACTGACGCAATCCAGTGGCTTCTAGAGCAGGGACTGCGCGTTAGCCATGAGGTTCTCAAAGGTTGGTGGATTGATACGGGCAAGAAAGATCCACTACTTGAGTGCAACCGCCTTGTGCTTGAGACTCTTGAGACATCAATCGTTGGAACGGTCGATACCGACTCCACGCTTGAGGGCCGAGTCGTGGTTGAAGAGGGTGCAGTGATTATTAATTCACGAGTTAGAGGCCCAGCAATTATCGGCGCAGGCACACGGGTCGTTAACTCCTATATCGGACCCTTCTCTTCTGTATCATCGAATTGTCAGATAATCGACTCAGAGCTTGACCACTCCGTAGTGCTCGAATCTGCTCAAATTGTAGGCATTCATCGCATGACTGACTCTTTAATCGGACGTGACGTACAGGTGCTTCACTCCGATACAAAACCTCGCGCACTTCGTCTAATGCTTGGCGACGACTCGAAAGTAGAGCTTGACTGAAATGGCAACTGTTACTGAATCTGATGTAATCGCAGGGGTCTATCTCGTAGACCCAACAATCCACGGCGATGAGCGCGGTTACTTCATAGAGACCTACCGTCGACAGTGGTTCCCCCAGGGTCGCGAGATGATCCAAGGAAACCGCGGTGATCGTCAAGAGGGTTGCATAGTCGGACTTCACTATCACTTGCATCAAGCCGACTACTGGTACATCCCGTACGGCAGAGCGCGAGTAGTTCTCCACGATCTACGTGTTGGCGGCCCAACCGATGGGGCAACTCTCTGCCTAGATCTCGGACTGCGCGAGGACGGAACTCATAACCACGGCGGGATCTTTATTCCGCCTGGCATTGCACATGGGTTTGCATCGCTAACTGATATGACAATTACCTACCTCGTCGATGGGTACTACAACGCCCAGGACGAGCTAGGCGTTGCTTGGGATGACCCTGAGATTGCAGCGGATTGGGGGCTCGCTAACCCCATCCTCTCTGAGCGCGACGCAACCAACCCTCTTCGTAGTGAGATTGAACCCCGTGTGCGCCCTGCTTGGGCAATGCGCACCTGAGATAAGGAAACCCAATGCGCCTCTTTGTTACTGGCGGTGCCGGATTTATCGGCTCCAATTATGTTCGATATGTATTAGATAACACCGACGACACAGTGACGGTCTTTGATGCGCTCACTTACGCCGGCAATCTAAATAATTTCAAGGGTCTTGAAGATAACCCTCGTTTCTCATTTGTAAAAGGCGATATAACGGATCGCGACTCAGTAAGTGCCGCCATGCCCGGCCACGATGCGGTGGTTCACTTTGCGGCCGAGAGCCACGTAGATAGATCAATCGTTGATCCTGACGCCTTTGTAAAGACCAACTGCGACGGAACAAATGTGATGTGCGATGTAGCGCGAAGGCTCGAGGTTGATCGCTTCCTGCATATCTCAACGGATGAGGTTTACGGATCAATTGAAGAGGGGTCATTCTTCGAGACCGATCCCCTCGGTCCTCGCTCTCCGTACTCCGCATCCAAAGCCGGATCCGATCTCATTGCACTTGCTTACCAGGAGACCTACGGACTCCCGGTTGTCGTTACGCGATCCTCTAACAACTTTGGTCCTTACCAGTTTCCGGAGAAAGTTATTCCGCTCTTCGTCACCAATCTGCTTGACGGCAAGAAGGTCCCGCTCTATGGCGACGGCCTCAATGTTCGCGACTGGTGCTACGTAGAGGACAACTGCAGCGGCGTTGATGCGGTGCTTCGCAATGGCGTAATTGGCGAGATCTACAACATTGGTGCAGGTAATGAGGAGCCCAATAGGTTCCTCACAGACAGCATCCTTGAGATTCTCGGTTTCGACGACTCAATGATTGAGTATGTCGAGGATCGCCTTGGGCATGACCGTCGGTACTCGATCGATACCACCAAAGCGCGCTCTCTTGGATGGGCTCCAAAACGCGATTTCCGTGAGGCACTAGAGGCGACTGTTGCTTGGTACAGCGATAATCGCTGGTGGTGGGAGCCGCTCCGGAAGAAGCAGGGTTAATGCGCGTTCTCATTACCGGCGCAGCCGGGATGATCGGGAACGAATTGGTTTCAGCCTTCTCAGATCACGAAGTCACTGGCCTTGCACATCGCGACCTTGATATCTCCGATAGAGACGCAGTTCTAGATGCTGTCAGCACCATTAAGCCTCAATTGATCCTAAACGCCGCTGCTTGGACTGCAGTAGACGCATGTGAATCGGATCCTGATAAGGCATTCGCTATCAACGCTCTTGGGCCTCAGTACATCGCCGAGGCAGCAGAGAAGTGCTCTGCACGAGTTGTTACTTACTCCACTGATTGCGTCTTTGATGGTGAGCTGGATCGCCCTTACCTAGAGACCGATTCTCCGTCGCCTCAATCCGTCTACGGGGAATCCAAGTTGCGTGGAGAGGAGGCTTTCAACGAGGAGGCTTTAATCATCCGGGTCTCGTGGGTCTCTGGTTTTCACGGGGCCAACATGGTAAAGACCGTTCTTCGAATAGCGGAGGAGAACCCAGTTCTCAGATTTGTTGATGATCAAATTGGGTACCCAACCTTCGCCTCCGATGCCGCAGCTATGACGCGCAGGCTTGTGGACCAAGAACGCTCAGGGATTTATCACGTTACAAATCAGGGCGAGGTCTCGTGGTTTGGTTTTGTTAGAGAAGTACTAATCGCAGCGGGCCTTGACCCAGAACGCGTCGAACCGATTACAACTGCAAGCCTCAACCCTCCGCGCCCTGCCAAGCGTCCGGCAAACTCCCGGCTCGAGAATGCCGCCCTAAAGCGCGATGGCATTGACCTACTCCCCGACTTCAGAGAGCCCCTCTCGCTCCTGGTTGCACGCCTACGAGGCGAGTAACGAGCCGCTCGTGACCAAAGGGCTCGAGAGCGCAATGCATCGGCAGGCAACCAAGCCACTTGTTCGAGTCGTGGTTGTCGACTACGACGGCGGCGAGACGACACTTGCATGCCTGAGATCTCTCGAAGCCACAAACTGGCCAGAGGATTCTCTTGAGATAGTCCTCGTTGACAACGCCTCACAGAAACCTGTGACCGCTTTAGTTCGAAGCGAAC
>WLHA01000075.1 GCA_009702955.1 Actinomycetota bacterium | reverse complement strand
GAGCGTTACCTGGGCCAAGATCTACGCGGTTTAGATCCGAGCTCGCGCCCTTAGCTATCTCTCCGAGGCTCTCAAGCAGGGCGATACGTTCCGGGCCTCCCGCTGCAGGTACTGCCACTGCTCTCTGCGCTGACTCCGTCACTCCAGCACCGATCTCAGTAATAGACGCGGCGGCCGTGGCCAATGCTTGGACAGAACGGAGTTGCCTGCCAATAATCGGAAGCACTTCAAATGGAGCGAGGAAGAAAGAACCAGATGAATGGGCAGCGGAGACAAAGTCTCGATTAGCTGCTCGTATCTCAACGAGGCCCTCACCGCGCAGAACGTCGGCCGCTGATAGCGAGCCCTGGGCACCCTCAAGGCGCGTGATTCCAGCCTGGGCCTTTGACCGTGCAGTAAGGAGATTGGTGGCCGCGGCCGCGACCCAGCAAAGAACGAAGGCGACCAGCAGCAGCACGACAAGTCGTTTACGACCGCCAGACCTACGACGTCGAGTCCTCTGCCGCCTCACGTTTGAGTCTCCCGGTAGCTCTTCGTGATTGGGCACCTGGTGATCGTAGGCCGGATCATCCATCGGAGTCGGTCGCTAATAAACGTGACCTTGGGGTTCCACGGGCCTACCCTCCTTCTGTGCATCTCACCGACGAACTCTCGAAAGTCACGCTCGCCCACCTCCGTGACCCCGACGGCAGGTGTGCGCTGCGCCTCTCAAAGGAGTTCGAGAATCAACGCGCATCCGTTAGCGCCAACATTCGCTTTCGTCTATCTGGTCGACTCGAGGAGTCTGCGTCATTAGCCCAGACTTCTCTGGACTCCCCTCGGCTATCTCACTTCCCAACCCCGCGGGATTTTTTACCCGAGGAGCGAGCTGTTTTTGCTGCCGCTTCTCGTTGGTACGTCGAGATTTTTGGGGATCGGAGAGCAACGAGCGCGGGGACATACGACTTCAGCACACCTAGAAGCGAACTCGGCATAAATCTGGTTGGCGGTGCGGGTCTGCGTTTTATTACAGATGATGGGCTTCCAGAGATTCGAATCCTGCAGTACGCGGGGCGCTCAGCTATTCCGGAGTCCCTCTTCGACGCACCTGAGGTGCGTTTCTCGATGCTTCGAAACGAAGCGTGGATACGGTCTACGGGCTCGCCGTTACTCGTCACCGTTGCAGATCTGATTAGAGGAGAGGCATTTGTGCAGAGCCTCTCGCCGGAGCCGCTCCTAACGGCGTGTAACGACTGGCTCGCAACTTGCGTGGAGAGAATCCGCGAGCGAGTCATAGACCCGAAGCCAGAGATGGGTACCGACTGCGCGTGGTGTGGGTTTATTTCTTCCTGCGATGCGGTGATGAAGTGACTCGGTTCTTAAGTGAGTAAGGATAGATCCCTTCCAGAGATTCTTGGAATAACAGCAACATCTCTGAGCGCGTGGCGACGATGCCCGCGCCTTTATCTCAACTCGTATGTTTTAGGCACAGCGCGAAGCGACTCGAGTGGGTCCCCAGACTTCGGAACCTTTGTACATGCACTTATGCATCAGATACATACAACCGGCTCTTGCCATGACTCCGAGCATGTGCGTGATGTATTGGAGGGTTACGGGGCCGATACCGGTGTCGTACCGAGCATGATCGAGCGCCATGCAGAGCGTTGCCCGTCGGAGAATGCCCTTATGGGAAGGCACGAGCACCAACTAGCGCGTTTTCATCCCGGTGCCCCACGCTTCATCGCATCTGGGCGCCTCGATGCAATTTGGAGACTCGATGGAGTTCTCGAGGTTCGTGACTACAAGACGGGGGGCAAAGCAACCGAGAGGGTCGCCGATGACGAGCGCGCACGGCTGCAGGCTTGGCTCGTCGCACCAATCGCTACGCGACTCAATCTCTCGCTACGAGTTCGTTACGAACATCTTGCTGCTGAGATTGATGACGAACCGGATGTGTTTGAGCCTGGAGTGGAGGAACTCGAGGAGATCCAGGAGGAGATCTGCGCGACAGTCGCCGCTATACGAGTGGCCGGGCAGGCGATCTCCTCTGGAGGATTCCCTGGAGTTGCCGACGCCGCAATATGTCAGCACTGCGACTACAGATCTATCTGCCCTGATAGCGCAACCCCCGGGGTGCCCACTTGGCCAGAGCCCCCAGAAGAAGACTTGACCTGACTTTCGTTGGTTTGGCGCAGGGTCACTAGGCTCGCTCGCCGTGACCATTGATCCTCGTACCCCAGTAATTGTTGCCGTCGGACAGAGCGAACAACGCTTCGCAAATCCGTTTGACTCGCTTGAGCCAATCGACCTCCTCGCCGAGGCAGTCCACGATGCAGGCAAACACAAATCGATTAAGCACCTCACTGCTAAAGCAGACACCATTTGCGTAATCGACATGATGTCTTGGGACTACGCGGACCCAGCGAAGTCTCTAGCTCGGCGCATTCATGCAGACCCACGTCGGACCATCGCAACGTCAACCGGCGGAAACTCTCCCCAGATGATGCTCAACCATCTTGCGCGCGAGATTCAATCCGGAGTAACCGAAGTAGCAATACTCGGAGGCGTTGAGTGCGTAAACACGCGATGGCGCGCCAGGAAAATTGACCCGCCAGTAGTTCTTGACTGGTCTACCGATGCCGACCCGCCTTGCCCAGACGTAATGGGAGACCCGCGACCTGGCACTAGCGATTACGAGAACGCTCACGCGGCCTTCGCACCAACAAGTGTCTATCCGCTTTTCGAGACTGCGATCCGCCACGCAGCTGGCAGGAGCATTGAAGAACATCGACGCGAAGTCGGCGCACTATGGGAGCACTTTGCCTCTCAGGCTGCAAAGAACCCGCGCGCCTGGTCTAAGACTGCCTATAGCGCAGACGAAATCACGCTCACATCCCCGACCAATCGCATGGTTGTATTCCCTTATACAAAACTTATGTGCGCGAATATCGATGTCGACCAGGCAGCCGCCATTGTTATGTGCTCCTATGGTGCAGCAACTGAAGCTGGAGTGCCTAGCGATGAGATGGTCTTCCCGTGGTCTGGCGCTGAGGCCAACGACCACTACTTCTTTACAGAGCGCTGGTCGCTAGCCGACTCCCCCGCAATCGCAACTGCAGTCTCAACAGCCCTCGCTGCCGCCGAAATCGGTATGGACGACATCTCTCAAATGGACTTGTATTCGTGCTTCCCATCAGCCGTTCAACTTGCGATGCGTGCGCTCAAGCTAAAGGGGCCCAAGAGCGATAGCCGTCCGCTGACCCTCACCGGAGGCCTTGGGTTTGCTGGTGGACCAGGGAATGCTTACGTCGTTCGCTCCATCGCAGCAATGGTCGATGCGTGTCGAGAAACTCCCGGATCAGTCGGTCTCGTCACCGCTCTTGGTTGGTATGCCACAAAACATGCAGCAGGTATCTACTCAACTACCCCACCATCAACCTCGAATGGCGCGGCCGCGTTCGTCGAGAAGACTGAGACGCAACCACTAGTTGACTCGCTTCCATCGCGCGAACCAGCTGGCGCGTATACGGGGGCTGCCAAGATCGAGGCGACGGCAGTAGTGATGGAGCGCGACGGTTCGCCCTCTCAAGGAATCATCAGTGCCCTTTGTCCCGACGGAAGGCGAGTGCTCCTCAATACAAGCGATAAGCAGGTATTGACCTCCATGACAGAAGAGGCATGGGAAGGGCGAGAGATTCAAGTCGTCGCTGGCAAGCACTCAAATACGCTTGAGGTATAGCAAGCACTTGGCGCGCCGCTAAGGTCAGCGCCTATGTCGCCTGAATCTAAGAACGTCAGCTCTAAGACCCCTAGCCGAGCAGGCGCACTATGGCTCGGACTAACCAAGAGATGCGCTCGCTGCGGCTCTGGGCATCTATTCAAAGGCTATTTCAAGATTCTCGACGACTGCCCAAAATGCGGGCTGCACTTTGAGCGAGAGCAGGGCTACTGGGCAGGGGCACTCGCTTTCAACATGATCGCAACCGGTGGGCTCTTCGCAATTGTCTTTGTAACTGCACTCATCTTGACGGTTCCAGAGGTCCCAGTAATCCCGCTGCTCGCAATCACCATCCCGATCATGGCTTTAGGGCCAATCGTCTTCTATCCGCACTCGAAGACACTTTGGGTAGCGGTAGATCGCGTGTTGCTTCAGCGCCTTGATCCCAACGAGAAGATGGACCTCAACTAGTACGGCACTACCGGTGCGCTCTTGGTGGGCCAGTGCACCTTCGCGTACCTCAGAAGCGGCCAAAGGCGGGCCAAAAGGGGACCGGCTGTATGCTCATCCATTGTCATTTCCGCATAAAGAGGGCCGAGCATGAACGCCAATAGAGTCGAGCCCGCAGACTCCTCCGCGCAGGTGGAGAGCGAAGCCACCAAGTCAGCCTCTGTGACTGCGTTAATGCGGTGGTACGCCCCTTACCTAAAGGGCCATGGGCTCCTCACAACCGGTCTTGTTCTATCCCTGATAGTCATGCTGGGCGCAGCGGGCACACTCCCTCTCGTGATCGAACACCTCTTAAAATTGCGAGAAGAAAAAGGGGTAACGAGCACTTCGTTCATTTTTCTGATGGTCACGCTCGTGGTGCTCCAAATTGCGGCTTCCCACAAGGCTCATCTTTGGGCACACAGGCTATCTATTGCATCAGCGCACACACTCCGACTCAAGGTCTTCGCCAAGTCGCTCACCACTGAGGCTTTAACTCAAGGGGCATTGGTGCGCTCGTCGGTAGTGCTTCGACACTCAAGTGATGTGGACAGCATCAGCGAGGCTTTTGAGACCTCAGCGGCTGAAGGAGCCCCAGCGGTTGTACGGATCATCCAGTCGCTGATTCTGCTCACATGGATCGAGTGGCGTGCTGGAGTAATGATGATTATTGCAACACTCATATTTCTGCTTTACCGAAAGTTAGTTGGTAAGCGAATGCGGGGTGCCGATCAACTCGTCAACGACACAAACGAAAACCTAGCCTCAGCGGTAGACGAGACGATCTCCGGCGCTCGAGTCATTCGCGGTTTGAGGCTACAGAATTGGCACCGAGCCCGATTCAACCAGTTCTCCGAAGAGGTTGAGGAGGCAAGCTATCTACAGGGAACGACAGCCACGCGCTTATTTACCGGAGCGGAGCTAACCGGGTTAAGTGGCCTAATGATTGTCGTGCTCTTCGCTCTCCTGATAGGTGGCGCTGCTCTAGCCGGCGTGGCCGCTGCCATCCTGTATGTGAACGAAGTTGTTAGCGGGCTCGAGGACCTACCTCCCTGGCTTCGAGCAGTGCAACTTGCGAGCGTGAGCCAACGCGAGATCGATGAGATTCTCTTGTTAGAAGACTCCATCAATGTTCCTGACGCAACGCAAGGAGAATCAGGAGAGGCACGGAGATCAGCTCCAAGCCCTGGGCTATCAATACGGAGGCTGACTAAGAAATTTGATTCAGGCCTATTGATCAATGACGTCTCAATCTCGCTACCAACAGACCGCGTGATCGGCGTCGTTATGCCGATCGGTAGCGAGCCCGACGATTTCCTAACGCTTCTCTCCGGAGAGGACAACCCTGAGACCGGGCGCGTCGAGCTCGATGGCCAAGATGTTCGCATGCCTGGCATAAGCAACCACTTAGCGCATGTGCCATCAGAGGCGATCGCCTTCGACGACTCAGCGCTCAATCAGCTGCGCGCAGTGGACCCGGGCCTAACGGAGGACGCAGCTCTTGCTCTTCTAGAGGTAGTTGGTCTCTCGCACTTAGCCGACCTCCAAGGAGGGCTCACCGCTCCTCTCGGGCACAGCGGATCGCGACTCACACTCAGCGAGCGCCAGAGGTTTACCCTTGCTATTGCAGTAGCGCAGAAGCCCCGAGTTCTTCTACTTGGCTCACTCCTCGCATTTGCTGAGCCAGATACCGCGCTCCCCCTTCTCGCCCGCCTACGCGCGACTGGCATCGAGACCATCATCCTCGGCGTAAAGAGTCCTGAGCTCGCGAACGCTGTTGACGACATGATCTTCTCCTCCGGTGGTCACCTCTTCTTTGGAACACACCACGAGCTCCTAGTTAGCCAGCCGTCGTACTCAGCCCTATGGGAGCAGCGCCTCACCGGCGGAGAGGTAGACCTATCCGCACTTGGGATTCCGGATGAGGCATTCAGCGCTCTACTCACTCGCCTCGTTACTGAGCACTACGAAGCAGGCGACACAATTTACCGAGAGGGTGACGACGCCGACCGCGTCCTCTTTGCAATTTCAGGGCGCATCGAGATCTCTACAACTGACTCCGAGGGCAGTCAGAGGAGAGTCGCAGTGCTTGGCCCCGGAAACCACTGTGGTGACCTTCGCCTCGCCCAAGGAGAGAAGCGAGCTGAGACCGCAACTGCTCTTGAGAGCTGCATTGTTAGAGCACTTAGCCGCGAGGCGCTCTCCGCAGGAATGTCTGG
>WLHA01000074.1 GCA_009702955.1 Actinomycetota bacterium | reverse complement strand
TTCAACGAGAGCTCCTCTATCCCCTGCTCTCTTGCCCACTCAACTGCATCAACGATCATCAATTCATTGACGCCGTTAGGCCCAACTTGGTCTCGGCGCATTGCGTCGAGCGATAGGCCTCGGCCAGCTCTGCAGGGGACATACCGCTGGAATGCGAATGGCTCCCCAGCTGGATCTCGCGCAACAAGGATTACGCAGTCTGCATCTCGCCCAGAGAGCAGCCCATCGAGCGCCATCGAGAAACCGCGCTCAGGTGTGCCGTCAAGGTGAGTTGCGGAGATGCCCTTAAGCGCACGCCTCAGAGTTGGATCTAGGTCGCCCTCTAGATGGATCTCAGTAACGATGCCATGTCGACGCGTACGTGATACTGCTTGGCGAACGGGGCGCATCGGACGACCCTCGAGTTTGAACTCCGCGACCGTGATTACTGCTTCGTCCCCGAGGTACTGCGTGCGCATGCCCTCCTCAATCCATTGATCGAGTCGATCGCCACGCACACCGATTGCTGCAGGCCGCCAGCCGTGAGCATCACAGCGCGCAATAAACCTACGAATAGCGTCGCCAGCGCTCTCCTCGTCGCCAACCGGGTCGCCCGCCGCTAGACCTACGCCGTTTATGTATCGATAAGCGACTGCAGCGCGATGGTCTCCGGAGAATACGTAACGCTTATCGTGGCGCAGAGCGAAAGGATCTAGCGTGTCACCCCCGGATCGGTTGACGAGATCCCTGACCTTCTCGCGGTCCTCTTCGTGGACAACGAAGCGGTCCGCCACCGGAGCAAGCGCAAGAATCACGATGCTCACAATCGAGATGACTCCAAGCACGGTCAGCGACGCTGGGAACCAAACCCCGAATGATCCGCTTACCGTCAGAGGGCCAGAGAGCCCAACTATGCGTGCAGAGACTTCCCTAATCGCAAGCCAAGGTGTGAGGTCCGGTGTTATTGAGGCACGGCGCAGGAATAGCCCGATCAACCCGTATACAAAGGTGATCGCCAGAATTCGTGGAGCCCAGCGCAGCACACTCGTGGCGCGAGCTCGCGGTACCTGCTCACTAAAAATGCCACGGCTACGGACCAGGACAACAGCTACGGCCATCATCGCAATCGACTCTTCGATATCGAGCCCCTTGGCGAGGTGAGTGACTATCGAGAACACGAGAAGACCAACGGCGATAAGAAATGACGCGCGCCTTCTTCGCATGAGTCCACGCCCTACGAGAACAAGCGCAATTCCAATCAAAGCAGTTGCACCAGAAGCTAGTTCGCTAAACGACGAGCCGAAGGCAGAGGTGATGAGCGATGAACGCTCGCGTAGAGATGGGGTAAAAGCGGAGAGAATGTTTATAAATCCCGCTACTACAACTATTAAACCTAGGATCCGCGCGAATCTTCTTCTCCCGCGCGCGGCGCGAGCATCTTGCGAGATTACAGCGCTAGACACTGTTGATTGACTCATGCTGTTCCCACCGTACTGGCATTCGCATCAACATTGGTTGCACCCTCAATAGCTCTACTCTCCGCGTACTCGCTGACTACACGCTGAGTACACGCTGAGTACAAGTTGATCTTTAGACATCCCTAGAGAGCCGGAACCGATCTAGATATTGGTAATGGCACCGAGCTCGGCACCCTGAGCAAGTCGCGCATACTTGGCCAGGAAACCAGATTTGTAGCGCGGCTCGGGGATAACCCACTCAGCGCGCCTGCGCTCTAGCTCATCCTCATCAACAAGAAGGTCAATGCTGTAGTTGGTCGCATCAATGACGATTCGGTCGCCGTCTTTCACAAACGCTATCGGGCCACCATCGACTGCCTCTGGAGAGATGTGGCCAACGCAGAATCCGTGAGTTCCACCAGAGAATCGGCCGTCAGTGATGAGCGCTGAATCGCCGCCGCGCCCTGCACCCTTCATGGCGCCGGTAACAGCGAGCATCTCGCGCATCCCAGGGCCACCCTTTGGGCCCTCATATCGGATAACGACGACGTCGCCAGCCTTGATTGAGCCGGCGAGGATCGCCTCCATCGCCAGCGCCTCTCCATCGAAGACGCGTGCAACCCCGTCAAAGTGCGGGTGATCTAGGCCTGCAACCTTGACCACTCCACCCTGAGGAGCAAGGGATCCTCGGAGGATGGCGATACCGCCGTGCACATTGATTGGGTCGTTCAGGCCGTGGACAACCTCTCCATCTGGCTTCGGTGGGTCGAGATCCGCAAGGTTCTCAGCAATCGTCTTGCCCGTAACGGTCATGCAGTCACCGTGAAGCAGCCCTGCATCGAGCAACTCGCGCATCACGACAGGGACCCCACCGATGCGGTCGATGTCGGTCATGTGGTACTTGCCATGCGGCTTTGTATCTGCGATGTGAGGAACCCTTGCTGCGATGCGGTTGAAGTCGTCAAGATCAAGCTCAACACGCGCCTCGTGAGCAATGGCAAGCAAATGCAGAACTGAGTTGGTTGAACCACCAACCGCCATTACAACCGAGATTGCATTCTCAAATGCCTGCTTCGTCAGGATCTGGCTCGGGCGAATGTCATTTGCAATCAGGTTCATGACAGCGCGGCCACTCTCAAATGCAAAATCATCACGCCTAGAGTCAACCGCAGCGGGTGAGGCGCTCCCAGGGAGCGACATTCCGATCGCCTCCCCAACCGATGCCATTGTGTTGGCGGTAAACATGCCGGCACACGATCCCTCACTCGGGCAGGCGCGACGCTCAATCTCGCCAAGCTCGTTCTCCGTGATCGTTCCAGCGGCGCATGCTCCTACGGCCTCAAAGACGCTCACGATGTCGAGGGTCTGGTCACCAAGGTGGCCCGGGAGAATCGATCCGCCATATAGGAATACTGATGGGAGGTCCATACGTGCCGCTGCCATCAGCATGCCGGGGAGGCTCTTGTCGCAGCCAGCGAAGCTCACGAGTGCATCGAAGCGCTCGGAGTGCATGACGCACTCAACTGAGTCGGCGATGATCTCGCGGCTAACTAGAGAGCCGCGCATTCCTTCGTGCCCCATGGAGATTCCGTCCGAGACCGCAATTGTTACGAACTCGAGTGGGAATCCCCCTGCATCTCGCACACCCTGCTTTGCTCGCTTGGCGAGTCGGTCGAGGGGCATATTGCAGGGAGTGACTTCATTCCAAGATGAAGCAACACCAACCTGAGACTTGCCCCAGTCGTCGTCGGTCATACCAACTGCACGCAGCATGGCCCTAGCGGGGGCGCGTGACATGCCGTCGGTGACTTCCCCGCTTCGGGGCTTCATGTTGGGGGTCTTCTCACTTGGGGTCTGGTCTTGAGTCGTCATGGCCGTAAGCGTACAGGGCGACTCCACCTTGCTCTATGCGCAGGCCATAGGCTCAGCCCCGTGAAGGTAGACGCTCCCCTAGTTGCCCTTGGGCTCAATGCAGTACCCGATATGGCTCGCAAGATTGAGTCTCTTGGATACGACGGGGCATTTACCTTTGAGGGGCCGCATGACCCTTTCTTCCCCCTTGCCCTTGCGGCAGAGCACACCGAGCGAATCGAGTTGATGACCGCAGTTGCGATTGCTTTTGCCCGTAACCCGATGACGGTCGCCAATATTGCCCGAGATCTAAATGACCTCTCGAGCGGGCGCATGATTACCGGCCTCGGGTCTCAAGTAAAGCCTCACATTGAGCGCCGCTTCTCGATGCCATGGTCTCAACCTGCTGCTCGCATGCGAGAGTTCGTCCTTGCGCTGCAAGCGATCTGGAGCGCATGGCAAGAGCGCACACCACTTCATTTCGAGGGGGAGCACTACCGCCACACGCTGATGACCCCTTTCTTCGATCCTGGTCCAAGTGAGTTTGGAGTGCCACGCGTGCACCTTGCTGGGGTTGGGCCTGCAATGACCGAGGTTGCGGGAGAGGTAGCCGATGGATTTTTGATACATCCGTTTAGTACCCCGGAATTTGTAAAAGACGTAACCCTCCCCGCCCTCACGCGCGGAGCGGCTCGCACTGGTCGCTCAGTAGGGGATCTTGAATTGACCTGGCCGGTAATGGTCATTAGCGGCGAGACAGAAGAAGCTTTTGAGACAGCGGAGCAGATTGTCCGAACTCAGATCGCGTTCTATGCATCGACTCCCGCATATCGCGTGGTGCTCGAGCACCACGGCCTCGGAGAGATTCAGAGCGTGCTGCACCGCATAACACGCGAAGGTAACTGGGCTGAGATGCCAGGAATGATCGACGACGAAATACTCGACCTATTTGCAGTACGCGGCGAGGTCAATACGGTGGCACCAGCACTCCTAGAGCGCACGCTTGGGGTTGTAGACCGAGTATCGATCAATGCACCCTACGAGAGCGATCCTGGGGCTTGGGCTGCGGTCGTTGCCGCGATAAAATCCACTACGTAGCAGCGTGAAACAAGCCTTTTAAAAGCTTATTTCGAGGCAATACCGAGGCAATAGTCTCGGGAGATTTCCATATCTTACGAGACTGATTGTCTATGCAGTATCGACACGTAAGAAAGTCTCGGCGCGGCTCTCATCATCAAGCCCTGCTAGAGCGGCGTTTGCCCGAGCCCACTCTCTAACTAGCGTCTCAATCATCTTTGGGTCAGCATGCTGACTCTCGTGGCACATCAAGGCAGCGATCTTGCGGTCGATCGCACTCGTAATATCAACTGCGGTATTTGAGTTTGGGTGCGCCATTACATAGACCTCTCGTGCCGCCCATGGCTCAAATCCCTCCTCTAACAGTTCAGGGTGTGCAAAAGGGTTACGCGCATCTGGGTATACCGCAGCCATCGCTGCCTCCCCGGTTGCAAGGTGGTCTGGGTGGCTTGCGTAGATGCGATCCCAGTTGCGCTCGGGCGATTGAATAAGAACTCGGTTTGGCCGGACCTTACGAATGACGCGAGAGAGGTCCCGACGAAGTTCGATCGAGGCCAGCACGCGTCCGTCGGGGTAAGCAAGAAAGTGCAGATCGGTAACCCCGACCTTTGCAGCGGCATCAGTCTGCTCACGTCTCCGGATCTGCCCCATCTCCGATCGAGTAATGGTGTGATCTGATCCCCCTGCATCACCATCAGTGACTAAGCAGTAGGAGACCTCGATCCCTGCGTCTGTCCAAGTGGCTATGGATCCGGCGGCGCCGAAGTCGACGTCGTCTGGATGTGCAGAGACAACCAGAATTCGCTCAATGCCATCATCAACACTCATGCGGTACGGGCTCTGCGTGTTATCGGTCATGCGAGACCTGCATCTAGGAGACGATTGAGAAGAGCAGGGTTACCCTGACCTTTACTCGCCTTCATCGCCTCGCCCATTAGGAATCCTCGCTTCTTCTTCTGAGCCTTCTCGTCGCCGGTTCGGTACTCCGCTACCGCATCAGGGTTGGCCTCTAGGACTGCAGCGATAATTGCCGCAAGTGCCCCTTCGTCTGAGACCTGTGCGAGTCCGCGTGCACTCGCAACATCACCAGGAGCGCCTTCCCCTGCGAGGCAACCAGCTAATACTTCTTTAGCCTGTGAGCGTGAGATCGCTCCATCCCCAACTAGGCCGACTAACTCTGCAAGGCCTCGAGGCGAGAGGGACCAAGCCGTTGGTTCATTACCAGTCTCGTTTCCATATGCCAAGAGCTCGCCGGTGCACCAGTTGACTACATCTCGAGCGGAGCCTGAGCGCAGAGCCGCTACAGATTCCTGCGCATAATCAGAGAGTGCTGGATTAGCGACAAGCACTCTCGCGTCATGCTCTGCAACCTGCCACTCTGTGACTATTCGCTCACGCATCGCAGCGGGCAACTCAGGGATCGAGGCGCGAGCGGCTGCGCGCATTTCATCCGTCGGTGCGACGGGCGCAAGGTCGGGCTCTGGAAAGAATCGATAATCAGATGAGCCCTCTTTGCTGCGCATACCGTGCGTGATGCCCTCAGATTCGTCCCAGTGACGCGTCTCTTGAACTATGCGCTCACCTGTGCTCGTTGCAATCGTCTGTCGCTCGACTTCATAATCAATCGCGCGCCCAAGTGAACGAATGGAGTTCATATTCTTGATCTCCACTTTCGTGCCGAGCTGTGTTGTGCCGACTGGGCGGATGGAGACATTCGCGTCGACGCGCATCGAGCCCTCCTCCATCTTCACATCCGAGACACCGATCGCAAGAAGGACTGCACGCAATTCGCTTACATACCCGCGTGCCTGCTCTGAGGATCGCATCGCCGGGTGACTAACTATCTCCATTAGCGGGACGCCTGCGCGGTTGTAATCAACTAACGAGTGGTCTGCATCATGGATGCGCCCACCTCCTCCGACGTGAGTGGACTTACCAGTGTCCTCCTCCATGTGCGCGCGCTCAATACCGATGCGCTCCCCGCCGACCTCAATCCATCCCTCGGCACAGATTGGTTCGTCGTACTGACTCGTCTGAAAGTCTTTGGGCATATCAGGGTAGAAGTAAT
>WLHA01000073.1 GCA_009702955.1 Actinomycetota bacterium | reverse complement strand
TGCAACGGCTATCACGCTGGTGCCTTCGCTAGCCAAAACAGCGGCACATGTAACGATGCTGCAGCGCTCGCCTACATATTTGGTATCACGTCCAGATGTTGATCGAATCGCCAATCGCCTTAACAAGTTTCTGCCGGCAATGCTTGCGTATCGGATAACTCGCTGGAAGAACACAAACATGCAGCGATTCTTCTATCGCAGGTCTCGCAAGAAGCCTGAGGATGTCAAGAAGTTCTTAATCGACTCCGTGCGCAAGCAACTCGGTGAAGACTTCGACGTCGAGAGGCACTTCACTCCTTCTTACAATCCATGGGACCAGCGCGTCTGCTTGGTTACAAATGGCGACCTCTTCTCAGATATGCGTAAGGGGCGCGCCTCTGTGGTTACCGACACTGTCGCAAACTTCAACGAGACCGGGATTGAGACTGGTTCTGGCGAACAACTCGATTGCGACATCATCATCACCGCAACAGGCTTATCAATGGTGACGCTCGGAGAGGTCGAGTTCACACTCGATGGAGCACCGATTGATTTTGCAGATACATGGTCTTACAAGGGCCTTGCATACTCTGGAGTTCCAAACCTCTCGTCTTCATTCGGCTATGTAAATGCTTCATGGACGCTTCGAACGGATCTCATCTGCGAGTACGTATGCAGACTCCTCAACCACATGGAGTCAATAGGTGCGGTTGAGTGCACGCCTCGCCTCCGCCCCGAGGATGCCGGCATGCCGGAGCGAGCGTGGGTAGAGGGGTTCACTCCCGGGTATATGCAGAGGCACATGGATCGCATGCCACATCAAGGCGATCGTGCACCCTGGATCAATCCGCAGGACTATGCCCACGACCGAAAGCTCTTCCGCAAGAGCCACGTCGATGATGGCGTGATGCGGTTCCGCTAGGGGAGCGATCTGCCGAGCCCTCGGAGAGCCGGAGAGCCCAAGGGCCTCTCTAGGCGCTCTATCTAGGTGGTCTCTCTAGGTCGAGAATTTACTGCCCATTTTGGTGCCAACTTGCTGCCGATGGCTCTTGTTAAGGAGACCGTCTTGTTTATTGGACCGTCTTGTTTATTGGACCGTCTTGTTTATTGGACCGTCTTGTTTATTGGACCGTCTTGTTTATTGGAGCGTCTTGTTTATTGGAGCGTCTTGTTTATGGGGACCATGTAGTCGCAGTAGCAGCGACGGGTGTATCGACCCCAGATCGGTACACCAGAGCGGTAACGGCATCTCCTCCCGGAGCGTCGTAATAGATAATGCGCTTATTACTTAACGTTGCACTGCAACCGGTACCTGGATCTGTACAGGGTATGGCCGATGTGATGTAACCGCCGCTGGACCCGTAGGCAAAAGCATCGCCGGTGCATTGGGTATCAGATGGAGTTGAGTCATCGAGGTAGTAGTGCGTATTCGTGCGCGCAAAACTTGTGGCGAGGTTGTTCACATGAGTGATTGTTCCCTGTGATCCAGCTAACTGTTCCCATGCTGCCTCACCGGTATTGAGGGAATCAGGGACCCCGTCAACGGTGACTCCGCCTTGGTTCAGGGAGTCTCGATATGTCATTCCCGACGCAGCAGGGGAGTAATCGAAGAAGTCCATGATCGAGCCAATTGAGTGCACTCTAAGATCGGTAACGATATCTTCGCGTCTGTCGTAGAAGACGTGCGTGCGCTGCGTGTTGGGGCCACTATTAGCGCCGACATACGATCGGATAGAACGCACAGGTCCGTTCTTGTTCACGATAAACGCCCCCTCTGCCGACCCGTAAACGCCTGTTGCATTGAAGGTATTCTCACTCCGTCCGCACGTATTTGGAGCAAATAGAGCCTTCTGGCGATCGAGAATATCTACACCGCTTGCACCGGGCGCGGTGATCTTGATTTGGTCGTTGAGCCACCGGTCTGAGAAATGGCGGGTGTAAGTAGAACTCTTGAAGAGTGTGTCCTCTGGGTTAGCCGACCCAAAGCGCGAGTACGTTGACTTGTAAGAGCCGGACAGAAGCCTAAATTTGTAAGACCCGTAGCGAGGACCAGCCCCGCCTGGAAGTATGCCGGTGGTTCCTTTTTGGAAGAGATAAAGGTATGACTCGCTTCCAGGCACCAGAGGGTCGATTATGCGAACCTCAACACCTGAACCGGCAGCAGTTCCACTCGGTTGGGGTGCGCCGGTAGCGATTAGTCCACCGTCGCGCGCCATGAATGCAATCTCATCGTTCGCGTCGATTAACCGATCTGGATCGTTGCCTGTCCACGTTGACCCAGATGTATAGACAAGTTCATTTACAAGCCCGGGCTGGCTTCCATAGAAAGAAGTAGTAGGGGCATTTAGAACTCCATAGATGCGAGCAAAGTTCACAACAGCGCGTTCGTCGACCTGAACGTGGCGGCGCTGCCAAGCACTTCCCGTCCAGCGAAGACCGATAATGCGTGTTGGCGTCCGCCCAATCAAACTCGGGGCATCGGCCCCAGTAAGGACCACAGGGTCCGATGGGCGTGTCACAGCCGGGGCAGCACTCGCGGAAATTATTGGCGAGAATCCAGCTAGAGCAACGCTCCCAACTAATGAGGCAATCACGCAGACTCTTCGAATCACGGAACTCATCATAAAGGGGCCATTGATGCGGATCAATGGCCTTCTTGCTACCCGCATTTATGTATGGAGCGGATGACCAGGATCGAACTGGCATGGCCAGCTTGGAAGGCTGGGGCTCTACCATTGAGCTACATCCGCGTGTTCTTAGTACTGCGTTTCAATAGTGCTGTATTTCTGTATTCATATATAGCGATTACCGGCTAGAGATTACCGGTAACCCCGTTCTTCGATAACCATTTCGTGCAACTTGCTACTTGAATTCTCTCTAAAAGTGTCTCTAAAACTGTCTCTAAAACTGGCGCAATCTAGCGATTTCAGACGCTAAGCGTCGGGAGGACGGGATTCGAACCCGCGACCCCCACGTCCCAAACGTGGTGCGCTACCTGGCTGCGCCACCTCCCGGTTACGAGACGCTAGTGGAGTCTGACCCCCCACTCCGTTACCGTGACCCTGACAACATTCGATTCAGAGGTGCATATGACGAACAATTCCTTCCCCGAGCTCGGCTTCTATGGCCTTGCCGGCCACACAGAGAACCCGGGCGACCTGCTCGACGAGTGTCGAGACGCTGAGACCCTAGGGCTTGGATCTGTATTCATATCTGAGCGCTTCAACGTCAAGGAGGCAGCCGCCCTCACCGGAGCAGCGGCAGCGGTTACCTCACAATTAGGAATCGCCACCGGTGTGACTAACCACAACACGCGTCATCCGCTAGTGACAGCAACCTGGGGTGCCACCGTTCATCGACTCTCCGGTGGGCGCTTTGCTCTGGGCATCGGCCGCGGCTTTGATTTCCTATTCGACGCGATCGGCGCAAAGCGCGTCACCTTCGATCAGATGGAGGACTTCGTGGGATTGATGCGTCGCCTCTGGCATGGCGAGACCATCTTTGGCCACGACGGCCCGGCCGGTGCGTATCCATACCTCGGGCTCGACCCAACATTTAATGAAGACATCCCGATCTTGATGGCAGCACTCGGGCCAAAGGCAATGCAATTTGGCGGGCGTGTTATGGATGGAGTGATCCTCCATACTTTCTTCTCCGACGAGGCACTTGGCCGTTGCGTGAACGAGATCCGTTCGTCGGCAGAGCAGGCCGGTAGAGACCCAGAGTCGGTAAAGATTTGGTCCGTACTTGCAGTTGCATGTGATCTGCCCGAGGAGCGTCGACTGCGCGCGTTAGTTGGTCGTATGGCTACCTACATGCAGGCATATGGAGATTTGCTAGTGAATGTAAACGGTTGGGACCCAGCAGTGCTCACGCGGTTCAAAGCAGATGAGACTGTGGCGAGCATTGGTGGAGCGATCGATGCAAAAGCAACTCGTGATCAACTCGAGCACATCGCATCCCTCATTCCAGACGAGTGGTTAGCGGCTAGCGCTCAGGGCGATGCGGCAACCTGCGCTGCACGTGTTCAGGATCAATTCGCTCAAGGTGCTGACGGAGTAATTCTCCACGCTGCAACGCCGAAGCAACTTGCTCCAGTGCTCACTGAGTACTCAAAGGTACGCGACAACGATCGCTTTGCGGGTAGGAGCAACAACCCCGGCCTGTAACGGGTTGCCTAGTGGCCGCGGTGCTCCCACGCATCGGAGATCATTCGCTCTAACTCAGGATAACGAGGCACCCATCCGAGTTCGCTTCGTATCAAGTCGCTGGCAGAGATGAGTTGTGCTGGGTCGCCGGCTCTGCGCCCTGACTCAATAACAGGGATAGAGCGACCAGTTACGCGCTCGGCAGTCTCGATTACCTCGCGCACGCTGAATCCAGCACCATTTCCGAGGTTGTAGATGTGTCGACCCGGGGTGGAGGTGGCGTTGATGGCAAGGATATGAGCGGTCGCAAGATCTAGGACGTGGATGTAGTCGCGCACTGCGGTCCCATCCGGGGTTGGGTAGTCGGTGCCGAAAATCTGTACGTGTGGTCGCGTGCCTGCGGCTGCATCGAGCACGATCGGGATGATGTGCGTCTCTGGCTCGTGGTGCTCACCGAGGCCGTGAGCGGCACCAGCAACATTGAAGTAGCGCAGACTCACTGCAGATGAATTGCGCGCGGTGGTCCAAGCAGTAAGCAAGTGATCAACAGCCAACTTCGATGCACCATAGGAGTTAGTGGGGTTGTTGGGGAACTTCTCAGTAATCGGCACACTTGCCGGCTCGCCATAGACAGCACATGTAGAGGAGAAGACAATGCGCTTTATGTCATGAGCGTTCATAGCCTCTAGGAGATTGAGCGTGCCACCGACATTGACTCGAAAGTAGAGCTCTGGCTCTGCGACAGACTCAGGGACGAGAGCAAGTGCTGCAAAATGGAGCACGACATCGAAACCGTTTGAAAGCACACCATCAAGCGACTCAGGGTCTAGGAGGCTCGCCTCGTAGAACGTAGTGCCCTCAACCTCGGCCGTTCCGCGTGAAAGGTCGTCGAGAACGCTCACGTCATGACCCGCCTCAACCAACTCGGAGGCAACGATGCTCCCGATATATCCGGCGCCGCCTACGACGAGAGCCTTCATGGCCTGCCCCTAGAGATTATTGGCCATTTCAGAGATTGGTGAGATCGGTATTTATTCATGGCTAGAAAACTACCCGTCCGAGACAATCACAAAGGACGGTAAGGCAGAAAGGCAGGTAAGGTGACCAAAATTCTTAGGACCTCATGTTGTGAAGTATCGATATGGGCCAGATCAAGCGGGCGGGTAGTCACGTGAGAAAAGTACTAGCGATCGCACTTGACTCTGCCGAGTGGCGTGTTATGGGGCCGCTAGTTGACGCTGGGCTTCTACCGAATATCGCAGCGCTCCGAGATAGGTCAGCATTTGTGCGCCTTGATAACTCGCGCGAGCTTAGAACCGAGTTCTTGTGGACCGAGTTCGCAACGGGTCGCCCTGCAGAAGAGTCCGGGTTCTGGGGAGTGGCAAACTTCGAGCCCGGCGATTATGACGGCCGTCTCAAGGCTGAACGGAACCTGAAACCATGGTGGGCGCTAGGTCCATCATTCTCTAGCGTGACCATTGATATACCGGACCGGGGAGTAATCACAGACGAAGGTGTTTACGGCCCTCAGGTAGTCGGCTGGGGCGCCCATGCCCCAGGGTTCGATCGCACCAGCCTCCCCGAGGGCTTGCTGCGCGAAGTCGACTCACGTTTTGGCCCCCACCCAGCGTTTGATCGCGAATGCGATCCGCTTTGGTACTCGCCTGCCTACTTAAGAAATGTGACCGATGCTCTTGTGGAGGGCGCCGCCCTGCGCTCTGAGGTATTTGAGTATCTGCTCGACCAAACTCCGGAATGGGATTTTGCCTTGAGCGTTTGGTCCGAGGCTCACTCGGGCGGGCACGTCATGTGGCACGGAGCAGACCCTTCCCACCCAGCATTCGCGACCCCAACCGCTGAGTTGGCTGGCGAGCAGATGCTGCGCATTCACGTTGCCTTAGATCAGGCGGTAGGGAGAGCTATTGCTAATGCGGGGGAGTGCGACGTCTGCGTTTTTTCCCTACATGGCATGAAGCCAAACTGCTCGGACATACAGACCTCGGTGCTGCTTCCGGAGTTACTTCACCGCCTCCACTTCAAGAAAGCCGCGCTGCGCATGCCTGGGGGCGAGGAGTGGCGTGCAATGGGTATGCCGGTCGTTGTTCCGGACGAGAATATGCAGTGGATTGATTTCGTGGCCCGCCACTTCGCTGACAGCGTTTCGCGACGTGCGATGAATTTCGTAAAGCGCGCGTTGCCAATGTCGCTCCTTACGGCGGCTCGCCGCGCAACGGGTCGAACTAGTCACAAGCCTGGGGATCTAGTTGGCGACATACCACCGGAGAGCCCGTTCTCGGCGGCGAAGGAAGGTAAGGGTAAAT
>WLHA01000072.1 GCA_009702955.1 Actinomycetota bacterium | reverse complement strand
GCCATCACTGGAATACTCACTACTGCTTTGATGCCCTCGATCATCGCGGGGTCAGACATTCGCGCAACTCCGCCATCACGACGGATATCAGAGGGGACGCGCTCAAGGGCCATAACCGCTGTTGCCCCGGCGTCCTCAGCAATACGCGCCTGCTCAGCATCTACGACATCCATGATCACGCCGCCGCGAAGCATCTCCGCAAGGCCTCGCTTGACTCTGGCTGTGCCTATCGATCGTTCGTCAGTCATGCCCGGATCTTACCGGCCAGACCCCTATCGGCTCAGATTGATTAGCGGATCATCGTTTCGAGGCCCTCATACACAAGACCCTCATACTCAAGACCCTCATACCCAAACCCTAAGGGAAGCGAGTCAGGGCTTAGCGGTTGATTTTGTAGGCGCCTTCAGGGTGGTACTCGTAGCCGGAACCACAGCGGCGGTCGTAGTAACCGCATATGTGACATCTGGCATCTCAACCCATGTATTCCCAGGGGTCAGTGGGATTACAGCTCCCTTGAGATCCACAAATCGGGTTACCTGCGAGACGCTAGACCGCATCCATTTACCCTCTATGGCGACTCCATCGGTGAGCACTAAGACCTTGCCCTCACCGGTCAGCACACCCTCGGCACCCATACTCCCAACGCCACCGCGATAAGAGACCGACATCACAACAACGTTGGTTGCCTGAATCTGCTTGCCACTAGCAGCCATGAATGGTCGTCCACCGGCATTGCGTAGCCAAGAGCGGCTCGCAGAGTCCCATGACCAATCGACTGCGAATGATCCGTTGAAACCAACTCGAGCGGCAGTTACCGGTAGAGCGCCACTACGCGTGCGAACTTCCTTTGCATAGGTAAACAAAGCAGGTGGTGGAACAGGCGTTCCTCCCTTTGCGAAGAGAGCGTCACCCTTGCCATACAAATTATGCGGTGCCTGACGCGAGCGATCACGATACATAGCGGAGCCCGCACGAGACTCGTCAACAAGCACGACGGGGGCTTTGTTTATTCCATCGAGCGCGTATTTCGCACCGCCGGAGAAAGCAAAAATTCCACCCACCGGCCACACAATTCCTGGGTCGGTTAGGCGTACCGAGCGAACTGGTCCAATCGCACTTGGTGAGTTCGATTGAAACATAGCTAGGAAGCGCGTGATCCCGCCCTCAACTACCTCTTCCCAGACCACATCTGCCTGATCGAGTCCAGACTGTGGTCGAGCCTCTGGGGCATTGGAGACCTTGATGTTGAGTGCAGCGCGTCCCTGCGATGCACCGGATGGGTCAGGTAGGCCAGTAAATGGAGCGAGTACTGGTGCAGTTGTGGTTGTGGTGCGCTTTGAGGTAGATGAAGGCGAAGCCTCATCCGAGCCACCTCCCCCGCATGCAGCTAAGGCTAAAGAGCCTGAAATCGCTATTGCCAAAGTTGCTAATGAGGCTCGCTTCACATTGCTCGCAGAATATCTATTCGCTCCTCGAGCGGTGGGTGCGTATCGAATGCGCGATTTAGCCACGTACGTTTCTTCCCTTCGGGGTCAGGTGCTCGATCGAGTGGGGACTCGATCCATAGTTGAGCCATTGCTCGGTTACTTGTGCGCACTACTGACCCTTCATCACGCAGTTTCTCGAGTGCAGATGCGAGACCAGGCGGGTAGCGGGTAAGCGCGACTCCGCTTGCGTCGGCCAAGAACTCTCGACGCCTGCTCATCGCAAATTGCATCAGGCGAGCGGCGATAGGTGCAAGGACGATGAGCAGTACCGCAGCAAGCGCGATTACTCCCCCCGCTGAGTTATCAGAGTTGTTTCGCCTTCTTCCGCCAAAGATCATCCATCGAAGCCCAATATCTCCAAGTAATGCTGCGGCCCCAACTGCTGTAACTGCAACAGTTCCTACGAGCATGTCGTAATTCTTGACATGGCTCAGCTCGTGTGCGAGCACTCCCTCAAGCTCTACTCTGCTCATAAGTGCTAGCAACCCTGTGGTGACAGCTACTGCTGCGTGGGCCGGATTACGTCCAGTAGCGAAGGCATTCGGAGCCGGGTCATCAATCACGAATAGGCGAGGCTTCGGGATGCCTGCCGCGATGCAGAGACCCTCAACGAGATTGTGGTACCTCGCGTACTCAGTGGGATCAGCGGGCTTAGCTCGAGAGACGCCTAGTGCAATGCGATCGGAGAACCAATAGGAACTCCACGACATCCCAATCGCAATCGCGATCGCAATGACAAACCCAATCGGGCCGATATCTAGGAGAACATTAAAGGCCGCGAGAAGCAGCGCCATTAGAAGGCCAAAGCCGGCGAGTATTAGCCATGTTCTTCGTTTATTTGAGGATATTTCGTCGTACATCTGCACCTATCAGAACTTGACCGTTACGGGCGCCTGATCCCCAGGATCGGCGGTGAAGTATTCGCGTGGAGTAAAACCAAAGGAACGCGCAATGACGGTTGCTGGGAATGTCTGAATACGAGTGTTGAACCCAAGCACCGCGTCGTTGAAGAATTGCCTGGAGTAGGCGATGCGATCCTCAGTTGAGGTGAGTTCCTCTTGGAGCGCAAGGAAGTTTGTATTTGCCTTGAGATCCGGGTAGGCCTCCGCAAGCGCAAAGAGGCTCTTAAGTGTGCCTGAGAGCGCATTCTCCGCCTCGGCTTGGGCGGGAAGCGAACCCGAAGAAGCTGCGTCCATGGCATGGGTTCGCGCCGCTATTACTGCCTCGAACGTTGCACGCTCGTGGGCTGCATAACCCTTAACAGTCTCGACAAGATTTGGTATGAGCTCGTGGCGCCGCTTGAGCTGGACGTCAATTTGAGATCGAGCATTATCAATACGGTTACGGGTCTTGACTAAACCGTTATAGGTCAAGATGACGAATAAGACAACGAGTACCGCTAGCACAATCAAAATTATGGGGAGAGCGTTCATGATCACCTTCTAGTTTGTGGTGCTTCTTGTTTGTGGTGCTTCTAGTTTGTGGTGCTTCTAGTGGCTGCTTATTTACCGAGCCGGCTTGAGTCTACGGCGAGAGGACTCCAATAATGCGGCGGAGAGGGCCTTTCTCAAATGAAGCCCTCAGTTACGGCGAGAGCAGAATTATCCCAGTGAAATTGCGCTCTCATATACAGAGACAAAGCGCTCGGCTAGGCGGGATAGGGAGAACTCCGAGGCACGCGCTACCCCTTGCCTCACAAGGTGCTCTCTAAGCGCATCTGAATCGAGAATCTCACGAAGGGCTCCCCTCAGGCTCGCAGCGTCTCCCGCAGGAGTCAGCAATGCATTGTCTCGATTAGTCGCCACATTTCCATAGCCCGAAATATCGGAGGCCACGACTGCGGTACCTGCCGCCATCGCCTCCAGCAGAACGACACCAAAAGACTCCTGCCCTGTTGATGGAGCGCAGAATATCGTTGCGCCTTTGAGCCGACTCGCCAACTGTTCGTCAGTGATTCGACCCAGCCACTCGACATTGGCGACATTTCGCGCCTTCAACTCGGCGGTCTGGGGTCCATCGCCTACTACCCAGAGCACGCCATCCCGATCAATCTCGCTCCACGCATCGAGTAGGCAACCTAAACCTTTTCGAGGTTCATGCCTCCCAATAAAAATTACTGCAGGGCGATCGGTAGCGGTAGGCGTCGCGTCTGAGAATTTGGCGATGTCTACTCCATTCGGTAGAACAACAAAGGTTCCACCAAGAAACTGCTCGGCAAGCGCTTTTGCATCCACTGAGACCGCTGTACGGATCGTGAGCTCACGTGAAGCTCGAAGTGCGACCTTGCGGAAGCGGCGATACATAGCGTGCTCACCCTCAGAGGCCGCGTGGAATGTACCGACCTTAGGAAGCGTGCTCCCTACAAGCGCAGCAGCAGTAGGTCCAGGGACAAATGGCTCGTGCAGGTGAAGCGCATCTGGATCAAACGTGCGTATCGCTTCAAGGGTTCGTTCAGATGCAACTGCACCAACGTTCATCGGGGCCACTGACCCGTTTGCCTCCATTCGCACTGTCGGACCAACACTTATTACCCCAGGCTCAGGGGGTGGCCCGTCAGTAGGCCCAATTACTCGCGTATCAACACCAATCTCTCGAAGTGCTCGAGCCAGGCCCAGTACCTGACCTTGAACTCCACCAGGCACCGAAAGCGAATACGGACAGAGAATTGCGATCCTCACTTGCGTCGACTCTTGCTACGACTCTCGTTGCCGCTCTTGCCACTGCTCTGGGCTGGAGCTCCTCGATCGCTCGGCCAGTTGGGCTGCAGAAGGTGCCACTGCTCCGGAGCAACTCGAATCATCTCCTCGAATCGGTACGCGATCTCCTGAGTGACGCGCACAACGTCCTCGCGCAATCTCCCCTCTCGCTCAGCCACGATCGGTGCCTGAATTACTCCGTGGTGCATTCCGTTCGGCTCGAAGTAAGCAACGATTGGGAGAAGCGCAGCACCGGTTCGCAGCGCGAGCAGAGCTGGTCCGCCCGGCATTGTGGTCTGTTCTCCAAAGAACTCGACGGGCACTCCGTCTCCCGAGATATCTCTATCGGTCATTAGGCATACGAGTCGATTCTCATTTAGTGCAGCGCTGACCCGAGGAGCGGAGTCTTTACCCAGCGGTATTACCTCTACTCCTAGTGAGCTGCGAAGTCCTGTAAACCAAGATAGAAGTTCGGGCGGCTCTAAAGCCTCAACCACCGCGGCTGGTCGATGACCCTTTGCCGCAAACCAAGCCCCTGAATAATCAAATCCCCCGACATGCGGAACTGTTGCAATAAGCCCCTTACCGCGCTCGAGCGCAGCATCTAGATGCTCTCCCCCCTCGATGTAGAACTTCGCAATAATCTCCTCTGGGGTCTCACCCGGGAGTCGAAATAACTCGAGCCAGTAGCGAGCGTAGGAGGTAAATACACTCGCAACTTCCCTGTTCAGAATGCCGGAATCCTGAGTTGCTTCGTTTGGATTAATGCCACGAACGCGTTGAAGATTTCGCGCTACAAGGCGTCTCTTTGCAGGCATAAAAAGCGCCGCAACTCTTGCTACAAAATTAAAGAGCCTCATAGCGATGGACTCAGGGAGGGCGTTGGCTATAGCCGATCCAACTCGATATGCGTAGTACGGAGTGCGTTCCTTCAGCGACGAGGTCTTGCCGGAAGGAGGATCTACAGACACGTCAGGGTCGACTGCGACGGGCAACACTTCGCCGACGCGTCATCGATCCCGCTGCTGGGCGTCGCGATCCCCACCAAGTAGAGATACCTGGCCCATCCTCGCCTGTCGATCCTGATAATCGCGATGTTCGTGATGACCCCGATGTGCTGCTAGCGCTGCGTGTACCGGCTCGCCTAGCAAGTCGTCGATGGCGCACGCTCTCACGCAACTCGGCCTTAGCCCCTGATGCCTGCACCCAAACCTTGATGAAGCGCTGAACTGCGGTTACTGCAGTGAGCACAATCATGATCCATAGAGCCGGCACCAGCATGTTGAAGAAGAGTGCGAACCCGAGGAGGATCATCCGCTCGGCGCGCTCCATGAGGCCACCCTGAGCATTGAATCCAAGCGCCTCTGCTTTAGCGCGCTCATAGGAGATGAGCATCGAGAGTGCCATCGCAGCGAATGCGAGCATCGGAGCATGTGCGCTCTCCCCCGCGAGATACCAAGCAACTCCGCCGAGTACTAAACCATCTGAGACTCGATCTGCGACTGAATCGAAGAAAGAACCGCGAGGGCTGGCGGTTCCTCCCGTTCGCGCAACAGAGCCGTCTAGTAAATCAACAAGCCCGCTGAGTGCGATCCCGAGAACTCCCCATCGCAGCTCACCGACAGCGATCAGCCATGCGGTAATCGTGCTAATGAAAAGTCCAGACGCCGTGAGTACGTTCGGCGAGATTCCAAGTGACCTCAGACCCCTACCTAGTGGGGCAAGACCTTGACTAACGGAGGCACGGAGGCGGCCGTCGAGCAACTCGACTCCTTCGTCGGGTGGCGCCGAGAGGGGCATTTACTTGCCCCATTCCCGGTGGTAAATGAGAGCCTCAAGTTACCACGAACCCCTATTTGGTCACAGGCATTCAGGGCCCCTGTTTGGATCGAGACTGGCTCTAGAGGCCGAACTTTGACCAATCTTCAGGGTTCTTCTCCGTATATTCGCCCAGAATGTGCCCATCCATTGCGTCTAACTCAACGAGCCCACGCATTGAGGGGGGCTCATCTGCGGAGTAGAGCAGGATTCTCCAAGCTGGGCGAGAGCGGAGCCCACGCCATGCGAGCGCAGCGGAGGCATGACCTACTGGGAAACCAACTGTACGTGTAGCAACGACGAGAGCATCAGTCTCTGAGATTTTCTGATGCCACCCAGCGATGAAGTGGTAAATCCCTAACAGCCCGAGCAGAACAGCTGCAGCCAGGAGGCCACGATTCGGAGACTGCGCTGCACCAGCCGCGCAGGTTGCAGCCAGAATTAAGTAGATGCTGCCTGAGATTCGTCTACGCCCTACATCAGGGAAGACGGTCGGCCCCACAAAAGCCGATATATC
>WLHA01000071.1 GCA_009702955.1 Actinomycetota bacterium | reverse complement strand
CGCGGTCGCAGCATCAAATCTGGCATGCGCGCAATGGTGGTGCCCGGTTCGTTTGCGGTGAAGGATCAAGCAGAGGCAGAGGGTCTGCATGATGTATTCATCGCTGCTGGCCTCGAGTGGCGTGAGCCAGGGTGCTCAATGTGTCTTGCGATGAACCCAGACAAGTTGTCACCCGGCGAGCGCAGTGCGAGTACATCTAACCGCAACTTTGAAGGGCGCCAGGGACGCGGAGGACGCACGCACCTCGTCTCCCCCGCTGTCGCAGCTGCCACAGCTGTTGCAGGCCACTTCGCAATCCCATCCGACCTCGATAACTAGAAAACTAGATAGGAGAAAATCATGGAGCCAGTAAAACTCATCACAGAGCGTGCAGTGCCGCTCGACCGATCAGATGTAGATACCGATCAGATCATCCCCAGTGATTGGCTGAAGCGCATTGAGCGCACCGGGTTTGGAGCGGGGCTCTTCTCAGAGTGGCGCGAAGACCCCGAGTTTGTTCTCAACCAACCCCAATACCAAGGGGCTGGGATTCTTGTAGCAGGGCCAAACTTTGGAACCGGTTCATCTCGTGAGCACGCACCATGGGCACTCGAGGACTACGGATTCAAGGCGATCATCTCATCGCGCTTCGCCGATATCTTTCGGAACAACTGCTTAAAGATCGGGCTCGTACCGGTGACACTCGGCCCCGACGAGGTTGAGCGGATCATGCGTGCGGTTGAGGCGGACCCAACAATCGAGATCATCATCGACGTACCGGACTTAATCCTTCGCGTACCGTCACTTGATATGGAAGAGCCTTTCCATCTCGACGACCACCACATTCATCGCCTGGTTCATGGCCTAGACGACATCGGTATAACTGAGAAGTTTGCCGACGAGATCTCTGCCTTTGAGGCAACGCGCCCAACTCACCTACCGCGAGTTGGGGCGTAGGGCTCTCAAAAAGGAGTTATACGGCTACCGGTACTTTGCGGACCGCGGTTGTTGCGGGGTGTGGTGCCTCTGCAACTGCCTGGGCAATACCTACGGCTAGGTCGCGTGATGTCTCGTGGTCGTAAAGGTAAGCAAGGAACTCGTGGTAACTCATTTGATTCTCCATTTGGCTGATGTCTTTCGCTATTTGCTGCCGGAAGCTTCAGAGGATTGAGTGCAGTTTTTTTGGCCTGCTTTAGGCCCCTGTACCCATCCCCGAAAGGGTTTGGCGTTGCTTGTGCGAGAGATATCGGCCCGGGCCCAGAGAAACTTGAGCACTAATACCTAGTTTTTTCCAAAATACTTGAGGCCTAGAAAAAGGCCGAGTATCAGCCTAAGAACCAACCCGAGCGTCAAAGACGTCCTTGGCCTCTAGGAGCACCTCAACGAGTGCGGCTGTAGTCAATTCAGCGTTGTACTTGCTCAGAGCCCGCGCACGGCCTGCCTCTCCCATGCGATGGGCAAGGCCCGGGTCATCGAGAAGCTTCTCGACCGAGGCAATAAGTGAAGCATCGCTCCCATCCGTGAGCAGCCCTGTCTCGCCCTCAACAACTATCTCGGGGACAGCGGCGGACCTTCGAGCTACTACTGCAACCGCAGCCGCCATCGCCTCTAGGACCGCGTAGCCGAAGGTATCCACATCACTTGGGAACGCGAATACGGTGGTGCGCGCAAGCAATCCAGGAAGGCGCGCATCACCTGGGCTGAAGTCATTGTGGACGAAGAGCCCTGGGCCTGGTTCGACAGACTCTTTCGTCACTAAATGCAGATCAACACGATCGGCCCATCGGGATCGATGGATATCTAGAAGCTGCTGACCGCCCTTGCGCCTAAGCGAGCGCCCAATAAATGTAATGACTGGTCGTGCAGGAGCAACTCGCTCAGGCAATTCACTAGGAACATCTATTCCCATCGGGATCACACGAAGGCGGTCGGATCCGATTCCGTAGTCCTCACGAAGAGATCTTGCGGCCCACTCAGATTTTGTTACAACCAAAGTTGCTGAGTCCCAGACTGGTTGCTCGAACCGATGGCGCAGTGGACTCTGACGATCTGTCCAACTCGTTGCGTCCCTGTATGGGAGCAGCCGTGCGACTTGATCCCCGCTCGCATCTGTAGAGACAACCGACGGCCCTGCTCTTAGAACCTTCGTCGAGAGCAGAACCGAGTGCTGCGTATAGGCATGCAGAATGTCGTAGGTACCAGAGCTGAGGTTGAGTAGACGGTTGGCGTTATAACTCAGGGCGAGTTGTCCTCGGAGAGCCTGCAGATCAAGGTCCATTCGTGCCAGCCCCGGGATCTGGGCAGCGGCAACCCTACGCACCCTCCCCATCGCGGGAACATTGAGGAATCGCGCAACGACTCTCTCGTCTTTCTCGATATTTGCCTGAATCCCGCGATGCATGGTGGCGTGTCCACCAATATTCTCGCTTAGGAATAGTGTCCTTAGCGGATTGGTTCTATTCGGGGTCTGCCCACCGCTCGAATTAGTCATGATCTGTAATACCGCCGTTTCTAGGGTTCATACAACGCTCAATTAAACCTTAGATTTCAAGCCTCAAGGACCAATGTCGTGCTCGCGCTCCTGGCCTCGGCTCTGGATTCGGACAATTCGGTTAACAGCATTGAGATAGGCACGTGCTGAGGCCTCGACCACATCGGTAGCGACCCCACGCCCGGAGGCTTTGGTGCCTCCAACCTCAAGCTGAATCACGACGTCACCAAGCGCGTCGCCACCAGAGGTAACTGAGGAAACGTTGAAGTCGAGCACTTTCCCGACATACCCAGTAGCAGTTGCAATCGCATCTACTGCAGCGTCAATCATTCCATTACCGGTACCGGTCGCCTCAACGTTTGTGTCTCCATCGCGCAGCACCACATCTGCGGTTGGGGTTGAGATCGTGCCGCCGCGTACATCGAGGCTCACCATTGTAAATCGGTGAACCTCGCTGGTACCGAGCTCCTCTGCGACGATTGCCTCAAGGTCTGCATCAGTAATCTGCACCTTGCGGTCTGCGAGTTCTTTGAATCGCGTAAAGGCTTGATTGAGAGCATCGCCTTGAACACGCAGCCCCATAGTCGCAAGTGTCTCAGCGAAGGCATGCCGACCAGAGTGCTTACCGAGCACAATCTGTGCTGCCTCTTGGCCAACTTCTCGTGCATCAATAATCTCGTAGGTATTGCGGTCCTCGAGAACTCCGTGCTGATGAATACCACTCTCATGCGCGAACGCGTTGCGCCCTACAACTGCCTTGTTGTACTGCACTGGATAGCCAGTAAGGCGAGATACGAGTCGCGATGTACGAGCCAACTCCGCTGTCTGGATACCCGTCGTGAGCCCACCGAAGTGGTCATCGCGGGTGCGCATCGCCATGACTACCTCTTCTAGTGCTGCGTTACCGGCACGCTCGCCGAGCCCGTTAATCGCACACTCAACCTGTCGGGCTCCATTGAGCACCCCTGAGAGGGAGTTGGCAACAGCGAGGCCAAGGTCATCGTGGCAATGAGTTGAGACAATAAAGTCGCCCTTCACATTCTCAATTACATACGCAATTAATGCTCCGTAATCGCCAGGCATCGCATAACCAACGGTGTCTGGGATGTTCAGGGTTGTGGCTCCATTATCAACAGCTATTTGGCATACCTCAACCATGAACTCTGGATCAGACCTGAATCCATCCTCGGGAGAGAACTCGACGTCGCCGGTGTAACTTGCAGCCCGTGCAATACCCGCTGCGGCCTCAACCTTTACTTGGTCACGAGTCATACGGAGTTTCTTGGCCATATGGATCTCAGAGGTAGCAATAAATACGTGAATGCGGTTGCTCTTAGCGTGGCGTACTGCTTCCCATGCGCGGTCAATGTCTTTGAAACCAGTACGGGAGAGCGCGGCGATTGTGGGGCCCTGGACTTGTTTGGCGATGGCCTCAACAGACTCAAAGTCACCGTCACTAGCTATTGGGAAACCTGCCTCGATGATGTCGACACCAAGGCGCGCCAACTGCTCCGCGATCTCGAGCTTCTCGCCAGTATCGAGTGAGATACCCGGGCTCTGCTCGCCGTCTCTAAGGGTCGTATCGAAAATCTTCACCCTGTCCATGGGGTTCATCCTTTTAGTTGGGTCTTGGGTCTTGGGTTTCGGGTCTTATTTATAACGGTGTTGGTTATGCGGGCCTCGGTAGGCCAACAAAAAACCCCCCCGGCCCTAAGGGCACGAGGAGGCATCGGTGAGCACCTAGGAGGCGCCCACCGCTACGTAAGTAGGAGGCTGGTGTTGGTGGAGATTGATCCTCTGGATTTCATGATGTTTTAGACCCTACCAGAGAGTCCGCTAAGCACAGGCCCCTTAAAACGCGCGAAGATCCATCCCCATGCGCAGACTTCTCGGATTCATAGGGCGACTAATCGGACTCGCGACTGCTGTCGCGGCTGGAGCGGGGGTATGGAGACTCCTGAATCCAGCCTCGGAGCCAGCGGAGATTCCGGCTGCAGTTCCGCTATTTCCTCGAAAGCAGGCTCCCGATAAGGAGCGCCCCTCCACGATTGATGAACCCAAATCTGCGGCCTGGGTCCCAGCGGTTGATGGTGCCTGCCCGGTCGATTATCCAATCAAGGCGAAGCACTCAAGCGAGATTTTTCACTCTCCAGATGGTGCATCGTATGAGCGCACCGCGGCTGATCGTTGCTACCGAGACGCAGAGGCTGCCGAGGCAGACGGGCTCCGCCCAGCCAAGCGTTAATAAGCGAGACGTTTAGGGCGCGAGTTCGTAAGTGTCCATTAGCCCGGAGACCTCTTCCCAGACCGCATTGAATCTCTCTGCATCTGCATTTGGACGCTTCACCATGGCAAGAGCAAACTCGGCCTGGCGTTCAGTGGTTCCAGAAATACCGTGCAGCCGCGTTGCGTATGCAGAGAAGTCACGAACGAATACATCGAACATTTGCTCTGTTACTGCGTCGCTAATATCCATCAACTCAACATTCTCGAGAATCAGTTGTGCATATACGACAAGTGAAAATAGTTCGCCAAGAGCGAGCAAGAAATCAATATCACGCGCCTGTGAACCCTCTGGGCCTGCCTCTTCAAGCATGGAGCGGAGAATCAATACCTGACCTCGGAAAATCGAGATATTTAGCGAGTCAAACTTGCTAAAGGTCTTCTCCCAGTCATGGAAACAAATCTTCCCCAGTCCTCGCGTTGGGGCCTGCTCGAAGAGATAGGTGTCGTTCGTTGCGTCTCTCCGCATAGGGATATCTGGATACTCCTGAGGTGCGAAGAAATAGTTAGCCATGAATTTGACGATCAACGCGATGTTGACATGCACGGTTCCTTCGAGCTTTGGCAGTGCACGAATGTGGCGTGCAGCCATCTGGAAGTATGTATCAGCCTCGAACCCCTTAGCGGCGATCACATCCCAAAGAGCGTCGACCACGTGCTCGCCCTCGGTCGTTACCTTCATCTTTACAAGTGGGTTGTATAGAAGGTAACGACGATCTTCATCGGAGGCGCTGCGCATGTAATCGTTTGCTCGCATAGCGAAAAGCTTCATAGCCGTGAGGCGTGCATAGGCGTCTACAAATAACTGGCGCACATGACCAAAATCAGTGACTAGGCCTCCGTAAAGACTGCGATGACCCGCATGGTTAATCGCCTCGTAGAAAGCATGCGTGCATATTCCGATCGATGCCCAACCGAGGTTGTATTTGCAGACGTTGATCGTGTTCAGCGCAACGTTCCAAGCCTCGGCTCCGCGCACCAATACATCCGCATCCGTGATCGGATATTCGTGGAGCGTAAAGGCCGATACATACATAGGCGAATGCACTGTGTTCTTCTGCAACTCATAGGCACCGTGCTGCGAATTAACAACAAAGAACACATACTCAACCCCAGCATCGGGGTCATCGTTTGCAATCTTGCCAAAGACTGATACCAACGCAGCCTCATTGCCGTTACCTATGTAGTACTTGCTACCGCTAGCGCTATAGGTTCCATCGGCATTGGGAGTAAGCGTCATCTCGCTCGAGTAGATGTCCGCGCCATGGGTCTGCTCAGAGAGACCAAAGGCAAAGATGCCTCCGTCACGCAGAAGCTCTGCGGTACGCCGTTTTGCTTCTTCGTTCTCCCCCATCCAGATAGGGCCCAGACCGAGCATCGATACCTGCCACGCATACCAGTAACCGAGGCTATAGAACGCCGTAATCTCGCTGAAGTGACAGTTCCGCCAGGTATCCCAGCGCGAGTCCTCTGCACCGTATCCAGCGGGTGTCATAAGCGTTGCGAAGGCACCGGACTCAGCGAGGAAGTCACAGAAATCTGCGTACCAAACCCCGGCGTTGTCATCTGAGGTGATGCGGTTCTTACCGAGCGACTCGAAGTACGTGATAGTCGACTCCATTAGGGAGCGTGAAGCGCTATCAAGTTCGCTGGCCTCATAGGCATGCGGGTTGAACAAGATTCCTGGGTGAGCGTTCCCTGCCATTGCAATCCTTAATCTTTTGATGAGATGGACCTAGGATAAACCAAGCTCACATTGAGCGCAGAGT
>WLHA01000070.1 GCA_009702955.1 Actinomycetota bacterium | reverse complement strand
GATTGCGTTTGGATTTACGCAAGACATTGAGGCATCAACTCATGCGATGAATAGCGTCCTTGCTGACGACGTCGGCCGTGCGGGCGTAGTAGCGGCAATTAATAACCAAGCGATTCATTTTGATTTACTTGGTCTTCAGCTAGGGCACAGTTACGAGGGGCCGTTGGTGATCCCAGATGGTAGCGACGCGTTGGTACTTGATGAGGCAGCCCGAGACTACGTTCCATCAACGAGACCTGGAGGCCGGCTTCCTCACGCCTGGTTGCCCGATGGCGGCTCAACGCTCGACCTCATTGACCCGGTGGTGCCAACGTTGTTGCTCGCTGCCGGAGTTGAGAGGCCCTCCGAACTTCTGGACTTCAAGGTCGTCGTTGCGGAGTGTCCAGCCGAAATCTGGCGCAACGCCTTCGGGCTTACTCAGAGGCAGTGCCTAATAGTTCGCCCTGACCAGCACATCGCGTATCGAGGAGACATCAGTAGATGGAGCGATGCGATGCGAAATTTGATGAGCGCTCCTACTCAATAGCGCCATCGAATGCTGTCATTCCGCAAGTAGGCATTTGCGCCGGATAGCAATACAACGCGATTACTCAAGCAGTTCGCGTTCGAGCATCGCTGCAGACCTAAGTACGTTCCCTGCAACAAATGATTTCTCGCCGGCTGCAATCGCGTCGAGGAGCTCAGCCTTTCGCTTGCGACCATCTGCAACGCGATCCCCATCCGCGAGAATTACAAAATCGACGAGATGCAAAGCGAGTTGTTTATCGGCTTTATCTCCTGCGGATAGTTCGTCAACACGCGTAATGATTGCGTCGGCGCCCCCTGCAAGATCAAGGACCTCCAGTGCGATGGCTGCCTTGCGTGATGGGAAGAGCATCGACGGGTTTCCGTCGTACCAACCCATATACCTGCGCAGTAAGTCTCTTACCGCAAAGGATGTATGCCCATATAGAGGTTGTAGGTAACGACTCGCTGCCATCTCTGGTGGGAGCTCAACCTCCGCAAGTATCTGCTCTTGCCACTGCCCATCATTAATCCTGCGGACTACCTCTGCGTCTAGCCAGCGGAGCGCCTCAGCAGTTGTCTCAAGCATCTCGGTTGAGTCGTCGGTAAATACGTCACCATGACCGCTTACAACGAAGAGAGGCTCAACTGAAGCCATCTCTTCTAGGGCCTCGGCCCACTCAAGGATGTACCTCTGGACACGAAAAGGGGTTCCTGCGTTTGGAAGAGAGGAGACGATGAAGTCTCCTCCAACGATCACTCTGCTATCGGGGGCCCATACCCAGGTGTGATCGTCTGTCTCGCCAAGGCCATGTCGTAGTTCGAGGGGGAGTCCGCCGAGTCCGTCGAGAGTGATGCGGTCTTCATAGGCGATTGTTGGAGGGCAGTAGCGAGCCATCCGAACAACATCGCCACCCCCGGGACCCCAACTAGCGAACTGCATATCGAAAGTTTTTGCTAGGTGGCCAGATGTCTTCGCATATCTCTCGAACCGGCGTGCGACATTTACATGCCCAACGATGTCTGGGGCAGCGTGCCCACGCTCCTCAGCGTCGTCGAGGATTGCAGGCGTCCCAAAAGCATGGTCGTAGTGGCCGTGGGTATAGATCACATAGCGAACAGGGAGATCAGTAATTGCTCGGAGCTCGGAGACTACGCGCGGTCCGTTTACATATAGACCCGGGTCTACAACTGCGACGCCTTCAGATCCAATAAAGAATGTTGCGTTGCCGAAGCCGCCAAGGAAATAGACGCCGGTAGCTATCTCCCGCGCTCCATGTAAGCGTGCAGAGAATGTAAGTGCATCGCTAGGTTTTTTGCTATCTCCCATTGTTGGGTTCCTATTCTTATTGGTTGTGTGTCTGAATCCAAGATAGTGGCGAATTCATAACCGAACGCGAAGCGTTATGGTCGCTGATTGGGCAATCGCCTAGGAACGGGCTTTATGTGAGGCCCAAGTTTGAATTCTGCTACCAGACAACTGGGCCTGTGGCTCCGAGGGCGCGGCCCTCCGAGCGCACGCCTTTCGGGACCATCTCCTCAGCAAGGTCAGCCCATAGCGCGCGCAGTCGATAGTGAGGAACGCGTGGGAATAGGTGGTGCATTGCGTGATGGTCATGGCCGCGAATAAGGAAGCGGGAGCCGCGGAAAACAGCGACGCGAGTATCGACGTACCTACCGGCTTTATTCGCTGGGTGGTGTGGGTACCAAGCGAAGATAAATGTGAGCCAGAACGACTGTATTTTCCCTGGGAGGTACCAGAGAAGAAGGGCTGGCCATCCGAACCCGAGAAGGAATGCGATTAGCAGAACTGCATGAGTGAAAATCCAGAAGCGGAGTTGCTGGAGTCCTGCAGATTTTGAGCCTGAGTCGGCTCGCAAAGCGCCCCTAATGCGAGTGGGGATTAGGCGACGACTCGAGGGGACAAAAGCAAGTAGCGGAAGAATCTCAGATACAAACTGAAGGCTCAGCCAATTGAGCGGGAGTTCTCGGAGCGGACCATCTGTGTAGTGGTCTGGATCACGTCCAGGTTGATTCGTATACGCATGGTGGCGCATATGAGATGCACGGTGCGGTTTGTAAGAGAAGCCAAGTGGAATCGAGCAGATCATCCCAATTAGGTCTTCGCTCCAACGCGACTTGGGGCTCTTACCAAGAATGTTGCCATGTGCTGCCTCATGCATAGGCATGTAAAAAGTTGAAGCGAGAATTGAGTTGAGAATCAATCCAGCCCATAGCGGGAGAATGCCGACTAGGCCGAGCCAAAGAACTGCAGTCCATGCCACTAGTACTAGAAGAAATGTGAGGATGATGCGTGGTTGTGCTGCCCCCCAATAACGCGCCGCTACTGCGCGCTCTGAGCGATGGGTAAGCCGGCGCTTCTCATCTGAGTCATCAACCTCGTCGCCTACTTGGTATAGGTCATCGCCAGAGGATGCAGGGGTCTCAGCCAGAGCACGCGTCTCTGAAGATATTCCGCTTTGTGCGGGCTGAGGATCCATGGGGGAGAGTCTGCTGTCAGATTGAGAGCAGAGTCAAACCGCATTCATTCCCATGAGAGCAGAGGTAACGTGTGCTGCAAGGGCATTCTTGCTAGAAAAGAAACAAGTCTCAAACCCATCAACAGTTTCATGAGAAGAGAGCCTTAGATGCTGACAGCCAAAATCATTGCGACATTGGTGCCGCTTCTCTGCCTATTCGGCGTGGCGGCGCTAGGGCGCGGTGGACGCAAGACCGCTCCGCTAATCGTCATTGCACTTCTCTGGGGAGTTGCCTCTACCTTCTTAGTTCTTCCTTTCAATGACGCGTGGTATGCAAAACGTGGCTTGCAATCCCTAATCATTTATGGCGCACCGTTTTCAGAAGAGATCGCAAAGGGATTTATTCTCCCCTTCCTTACTCTCTCTAAGCGCTGTTTCTGGTTCGTTGACGGAGCCATTCTTGGGCTTGCCGCTGGTACAGGCTTCGCAATTCGCGAGAATTGGATATACCTAGATCGCGATTATTCAGGGCAGCAGATTGGGCTTGCAATCGCCCGAGTATCCTCCACAAATCTCATGCACGCTGGTACTACTGCGATTGTGGGAGCAGCGATAGTGCTCTCCATGAAGCGTGGATTGCTCCAGAGAGTTCTAACTCCGTTGGGTGGTTTAGTAATTGCGATGGCACTCCACTCAACATTCAATCGAATGACGACATGGCCTGGTGAGTCTGCAGCGATGATTACTGCGGTCGGAGTAGGAGTATTCGCTATCGCATCAGGGATTGTCGCCTTAGGCTTCCCAATCTCGCGCAGATGGGTTCGCAACGACTTGAAACTCAGCGCTATGACGCAGAGTGAGCAACTAGCGCTAAGCGGCGGGCACACTGTCGATGCACTTCTCGACGAGTTTGAGCAGCGATACGGCGCCGCAGCGGTTAAGAACGCAGAGGAGCTAATCAAGGTTCAGCGACGCATCAGCATCGCTCAACATGGCGGGCACATAAATGCTAAGGATGCCGAACTCCTAGAGACGCAGGCCGATGACTTACGTCGCGAGATTGGCGTATTCGCAATGATGTGGCTCCGAACCCACCTACCGGTTGACCCATCGTCAGCAGGGCTCTGGGGAAACCTCGCTGAGGTTGGGGAGAACGAAGGAACTGCCGGCGCTCTAACCGGGTTGGCCGCTGGTTTGGCTACAGATGCTCCGACATCCTCACCGGGCGGACTTTGGGCGAGTCTCGGTGATAACTCCGACTCGGCGCCGTGATCGGATAACTTGACGCCTCTGAGGTCGCGGCGATGAGTATCGCTAATTACGAATACGCGACTTAGGGTTGTGTTTAGTGAGGCCAGTTTTTAAGCGAGTTCTTGTTCGGTCAGTTCAAATAGAGGGTGAGACCAATGCTCTGCGCACAGTGTGATGATTCGGCACGAGGAGTCTGCAAATTCTGCGGGCGCGGAGTATGTGGAGAGCACCACTCCAATCTTCCATTTGTTGTGACCTTGTTTGGGGTCGATCCTCCAAAGGCAATAGTCGTCGGAGGAACCCTTTGGTGTGGAGTCTGTAGACCTCAGCCAGATCCGATAGCGATGCCGGAGTTGACATGAGTGGCGGCGGAATTTTCGATCGCGTCGCAGCGCACCTCGATGCTGCTGCCGATCCCGAGGCGCACTTCTCAATGGCGGCGCTGCTGAGCCTCTCTGATGAAGAGCGCTCTGTAGTGCGAGACATCATGCGCGCGGATTCTCCGCAGAGTGTGGCCCAGGTCGCAGAGACGTTGAAAGTACCTGTAAGCGATGTTGCTTCCACAGTCGGTTCACTGAGCATGCGCGGAATTATTGAAATCCGTAAAGGGTCTCTTTATTTAGCCCCGATCGAGAGGCCTCATCACTCTCACCCAGGTGGGTTCTGGACCAACCTGACCGATTTCTAGAGCAAAAAGGTTCTCGCGCATTACGCAGAGCAGTTGAGCACTCCGGGCGTATCGCTTAAGCGATTGTCTTATCCCAACCGAGCTGCGCCTCTAAGGATTTCAAAGACTTCTGTAGCTCGCTCATAACCGTTATGCAGTCTTCGAAAGTCTGCTGATTGTTGAGCTCGTGCGTCTGAGAAAAGATTGCATATCCCTCGAGCACGAACGTAACGATCTCAGCCCAAGCGGTTCCCATACGCTCGTCAACACCTGCGAGTCGCTGCTGACGCTCGACCCCGATGCGTGACCAAGCTGACGGGTCTGGCCTAAAGATCGATGGGTCTGCTCCTTGGCCAATGCTCCATGCTACGAGGCGTGTGCGGAGCACTAGATCTGGGTTCGTCAGCGCATCTAGAGGTCCGTACTCAGCGAACTGATCCGTGAAGCGCTTCACGAGTGCCTGCGCTACGGCGTCGAATAGCCCTGGCAGTGATCCAAAGTTGCGAGATAGCGCGGCGAGTGGGAGACCTGCCTCGCGCGTAATACGGCGGGTTGTGACCTCGTAGAAAGGCTCGGTACGCAGTAGTGAGATGGTGGTCTCGACTAGGCGCTCTTTTGCCAATGCAGCAGGGACTCTGGCTTTGCGAGGCTTCCCTGCCTCTGTATCTGACCCGGCAATCTCGACGGGCAGGGTCTTGTCGGTCATGGTCTCTTCCTTTAGGGTTTCGATCTTCAGGGTTTCAATCTTCGCTGTTTCGATCTTCGCTGTTTCAATCTTCGAGATCTCGTCCTCGGGGGAAGGATCTACACTGATCTCATCAACCGTAATCTCGGAGAGCAGTGATTTCTCCACCGTGATCTCATCAGCAGCAACCTCAGTAAGCGTGATCTCATCCATAGCGTCTCATTCCTCGTGATCTTGTTGTAGTCAAGCAACCGCTAGGGGCCCAGGACTAATGAATGTGCCGATCTCCTTAACTCTAGATTACCTCAAGTTTATGTTCAACGGGTATCAAAGGCTCGAAATGGGGTAGCCACGTCCTCCAATTCGAGAGTCGCCCCCATTCCCGAGCTCAAATTCCAGGGGGCCTATCCCTAAAGAAATCAGTGATTGTGGCTAAATTATGCCGGTTCGCACGATGTGCCCACGTTGGGCACAGAGCCTTTGAGGAGTCAAGACATGACCGCAGCAACACAGAACCTGAGTGGCGTAGATACTTCGCCGCACCCAATCCATGTTTCATACGCATCCCTAGGTCTCGGAGCATTAGGACTGCTTGCCTCTGGCATCGGCAGACTCCTCTTCTGGAGTTCAGGTTTTGAGGTTCGTACCTCCTGGGCGCTTGTAGTACTCGGCCCGATCTTGATGGCCATTGCGATCACCCTCCACATTGAGCACCTTGGGAAGCGAATAGGTCGCGCCCCAGTAGTGCTGGGCATTATCGGCCTGGTCATTTGGTCGCTGACTTCTCTCCCGTTCTTGATCGACCCAAAGCTCTATTCGCTACAGGATCACGCAGACTGGCTTCGCATTAACTGGGCTGGGTTTGCAGCGGCTCGCGTGTTGTTCTCGTTAAGTTTCTTCCTTGTTCTTGCTCGTAAAGAATCACTGCTCGAGCACGGCGAGATGGATGCAG
>WLHA01000007.1 GCA_009702955.1 Actinomycetota bacterium | reverse complement strand
TCACGAAGGATCAGTAGATCGTTCCACAATCCATCAACCAAATACTCGAGCGTCGCATGGTCGCCCTGGTTGTCAATTACGTGAGTGGCAATTTCTCGACGCTCTTCATCTGTTGCCTGTGCCGCCATGCGCGCCTCAGCGTCGGCCCTGGGAATCCCGCGCCCATCAAGCCTGAGCAGGCGCAATTCTTTAGGTGTCTCAACAACAACGATTGCGCCATATCCACGAGCCAACGCTCCCGCGGACTCAGCTAGAAGCGGTACATCGTGAACGACGACTGCGTCGGAAGGCGCCTCGGCAAGGCGTTTGAAGAAGACCTCGCCAATTGCTGGATGGGTAATCGACTCGAGCTCCTTGCGAAGTTCACTCGATGCAAAGGCAATATTTGCTAGAGCGGTTCGATTGAGCGCACCGTCTGGGCCAAGGATCTCTGCGCCGAAACGCTCCACTAATAGAGCCAGCGTCGGGGAGCCGGGCTCCACGACCTCACGAGCAATGGCATCGGCATCCACAATTAGGGCGCCTCTTGCCTCTAATAGAGCAGCAACCGTCGATTTACCTGAACCGATCCCGCCTGTGAGTCCAATGAGCAGCACATGGTGAGCGTAGAGCATTGGAACACTGGAGAAAAACCGAGGCCACCAGTGGGCTAACTGAGATATGCGAGGAATATTCCAAAGAGTGTGGTTTTGGCCCTTGAGTCGCCCCATTCGCGTGCCGATGAAGCATCCACAGGAAGAGATCCTGAAACACAGGACTAAATCCGACTAGGAGCAACGCGATGACCTCAGTACTCGTAATCCATGATCAACGACTCGTCAGAGATGCCGTGCGATCAATCTGCGCCGAGGGTGGTGCCACTGTGATCGCAGAGGCCGAAGAGGCCTTAGATGGCGCAAGACTTGCAGCTGGGCTGTCGCCCGATGTTGTGGTCGTGTCATCAATTGCGAGCGTAAAGGCTGTTGCACAGCAGGCTCCTGATTCTCGTATCGTTTTAATTGGTGCGTCAGGTTCGGCCGAACGCTCAAATGCAATGGTCTCAGGTGCCTCAGCTGTAATTGGGCCTCAAGACGGCTCTGTTGAATTTCTAGCCGCAGTCACCTCGATCGAGCACCCCGTAATACTTCGATTGGTCTCAAATTCATCTGACCGAGGACCGCTCACGCGTCGTGAGCACGAAGTGCTTCAGCAACTCGCTGAGGGGCGAAGCAGCCAGGAGATTGCGGCGCAACTATTCATCAGCCTCAAGACAGTGAAGAATCACCTCGGATCCATCTACACAAAGCTTGAGGCTCATAACCGTACCCAGGCTGTACTGAGCGGGATGCGCTTAGGACTAGTTCGAATCGCTTCGTAGTAACGGGGTAGGAAGCTCCTCCATATTGGAAGGGGCTTCAAAGGGATTCCCTTCGACCAAATAGAAGTGTGGCCCGAGCAGATGCTCGGGCCACACTTCTTCTACTAATTACGCAGACGCTAAAACACTTAGCGCTACGAAGTTCTATGCCTCAGGTGCTGCCTCTGGGTTCTCCTCGATTACCTCAGGTGCCTCCGAGACTGCCTCTTCGACTGCCTCTGCTTGAGGTGCCTCGGCTACTACAGCCTCTGGAGCTGCCTCAGCTGCGACTACTGCATCGTCAGCAGCAGTCTCGTCTACAGCTATCGGATCGCCGATGTAATTGCCAGCCTCGTCGAAGGCGTGCTCGCCGAATGCATCCTGGTACTCGGCGGCAACTGTTCCACCCTCTGCAGCCTGTTTGATCGAGAGGGAGATTCTGCGACGCTCAAGATCAACATCAATGATCTTGACCCAGAGCTCTTCGCCACCGTTGACGACCTGCTCGGGTGCCTCGACATGGTGCACAGCCATCTCGCTGATGTGCACGAGTCCCTCGATACCCTCTCCGACCTGTACGAAAGCACCGAACGGCACGAGTTTTGTGACTCGGCCGTAAACGAGCTCTCCAACCTGGTGACCGGAGGCGAACTCCTGCCATGGGTCCTGCTGGCAGGCCTTGAGAGAGAGCGAGATGCGCTCACGACTCAGGTCAACCTCGAGAACTTGAACAGTCACTTCGTCGCCGACGGTTACAACTGATGACGGGTGATCAACATGCTTCCATGAGAGCTCCGATACGTGAACGAGTCCGTCCATGCCTCCAAGGTCTACGAATGCACCGAAGTTAACAACGGAGGAAACAACTCCCTCTCGGATCTCCCCTGGCTTGAGATTCGTTAGGAAATCATCACGCTGCTCGCGCTGGTTCTCCTCAAGGAATCCTCTGCGGGAGAGAACAACGTTATTGCGATTCTTGTCGAGCTCGATAATTTTGCACTCGAGTTGACGACCGATGAACGGAGCCAAGTCGCGTACGCGCCGAAGATCAACGAGTGAAGCGGGGAGGAATCCTCGAAGGCCGATGTCGACGATCAATCCGCCCTTAACAACCTCGATCACAAGGCCGGTAACAATTCCTTCTTCGGCTTTGACCTTCTCAATGGTGCCCCAAGCGCGCTCGTACTGTGCGCGCTTCTTCGAGAGAATTAGCTGTCCTTCTTTATCTTCCTTCTGAAGGACGAGTGCTTCAATACGCTCACCGATGGAGACAATCTCCGAAGGGTTTACGTCGTTGCGTATCGAGAGTTCTTTCTTAGGGATGATTCCCTCAGACTTGAAACCGATGTCGAGCAGAACTTCATCTGCATCGATCTTCACAACAATTCCGCTGACAAGCCCACCTTCTTCGAACTCGACGAGCGTCGCATCGATGGCATCGGAGAGAGACATTGAACCGAGGTCGTTTAGAACGACTTCGCTTAATCCACCCTCTTCGAATACTCGTGCTGGCGGCTCTGCCAAGGCAACGGCTGCGGGGGCGGACTGGGACTCGGGGGTCACTGGTGTGACCTCAGGCTGATCGGACACGGAATTTGCTCCTGGATTTTGACTCAGTCGGGCAGGGTCTCCATCTTCGGGTTTTACCCCTTGGTTAGAGAGTGCGTCTCAATGCCTCCGGTTGAAGGCTCCCGCAGGCTACAGGCCAGAGCGCCTAGATGCGACAAAGAGGATTTCCGGCCGATCAAGGGCAGGTCGCCGAACGCCATAATCACCGGGAGTGACCCCGTAGGTCGCAGCGCTATCAAGCCCCGCCGCTGCACCTAAAAGCAACAACTCTCGGGAGGTGAAGCAGGTGGTCCAGAGGTCGAATGGGGCCTCTGCCCCATCGCTATTACGCAGAGTTGAAACCTCGTGGAGCACGCCCACTCTCGGATCAAACTCCTCGCCAGCCTCTAGGTGGTGTAGGGCGAAATAGGAAGAGAAAGCGCTCACGACCACACCGCCTCCAGGCTTCACAGCCCGAGAGAGTCGAAGGAAAACATCTGCATCATCGTCGCCACCTAGCAGGCCGAAGCCACCTTGGCAGAGGCAAATTACTGCGTCGAACTCCTCTTCGAATGCAAGATCACGTACGTCGAGCACCCCAAAATCAATAGAGAGGCTCTCGGCGTCTGCGCTCTCCACTGCGAGGTTTATGAACTCTGGAGAGAGATCAACTCCGGTTACTTCGTACCCACGCCTCGAGAGCTCAAGGCTGTGTCGACCAGGGCCGCACCCAACATCAAGCACCTTCATGCCAGGCCTCAAGCCCAATATCTCGATGATGAAATCGATCTCCTGCACTGTTCCGTAAGTAAATGCGTTACGAAGATAAGCAGGGCCCAAATATGACGCGAGTGCGTTGAACCACGATCCGCTTGGAGTCTCCATGAATCCTGTTACTTAGCCTCAGCCCAGTTGGGTCCAAATCCAATATCAACTACTAGCGGGACGAGAAGATGTGCGGCGCCCTCCATTACTGAACGAGTTAACGCTTCGCAAGCATCCATTTCACTCTCGGGAACCTCGAGAACAAGTTCGTCGTGGACGGTAAGCACGATACGGCTACGCAATCCTTCTTCCTTGAGAGCGTGAGCTAAGCGAACTGTTGCAACCTTGAATACATCTGCGGCCGAGCCCTGCACAGGTGCGTTCTGTGCCATGCGCTCACCCATCTGTCTGATGCGAAAATTATCGGATGCCAGTTCGGGGATGCGACGCCTACGCCCCATGATTGTCGAGGTATAGCCAAGCCTTCTCGCCTCAACAACCGTCTGGTCCATAAATTCGCGGACTCTCGGGAACCCAGCGAAGAAAGCATCGAGAATGTCGCGCGCCTGGTCATTGGGAATATCCATACGCTGCGCCAATCCATACGCCTCCATGCCGTACGCAAGGCCATAGTTGATGACCTTGGCAAAGCGACGCTGATGGGAATCAACATCGGCCTCAGCAACACCAAAAACTTTCGAAGCGGTGACCGTGTGTATATCGGTGCCGCGCTCAAACGCATCCACTAAACCAGGGTCGTTCGCAAGGTGCGCGAGTATCCGCAGTTCAATTTGGCTGTAATCAGAGGAGAGGAGCACGCAACCCTCCGCAGGAATAAACGCCTTTCGGAGAGCTCTCCCCTCTTCCGTGCGGATGGGGATGTTCTGCAGATTCGGAGTCTCGCTCGAGATTCTCCCGGTAGAGGTGGACAACTGGTTCAGGGTTGCATGTATACGTCCATCGGCTGCAATTAGTGGTGGGAGCGCCTCTGCGTAAGTACTGCGCAGTTTCTCTACCTCGCGATACCTCATTAGCTCGGCAACAAATGGATGTTCGCCGGCCAACTTTGAGAGGGAATCTGCATCGGTGGAGGGTTGACCGGTACTCGTCTTCTTAACTGGCGTGAGCCCCAATTTCTCAAACAAGACACGCCTTAGCTGTGTCGTGCTATTCACATTGAAGGTCTCGCCGGCAAATTCGTGTAGTGCTGCTTCATGCTTTGCACAAGAGGCAGTGAGCTCAACTCTTAATGTCTCGAGAAACGCGACATCTATACGTACACCTAGCTCCTCAATATCGGCGAGTATCTCAACCAATGGCAGCTCCACCTCTTTATAGAGGCCCATCTGCTCACGCTCGATTAACGAAGCCTCTAAAGAGGTAGCCAAACGCAGGATTGCTGCTGCACGGCGCCCTGCATCAATAAAGGACTCCTCGCCACCTAGATCAAGTGTCCCCTCTTCCCGGTCTGGGCTCTTGATTTCGATGCCGAGATGGCGTGCGGAGAGCGCTTCTAATTCATAGGTGCTCTCACCCGGCTCGATTAGATACGCCATCACTGCAGTGTCGTAGGTAAGACCGGGGAGACTGTTTGATTCGCCTAGGTCGAATGTGCGCCGGAGTCCATGGAGAAGTTCTTTGGCCCCGTGCGCTGCAATTACTCCATCACGGATTAATGCGATTACCGCGGCCTGCACGTCGTTGCTCCGCAGTGCCTCTGGATTAAGAACTACGCAATCATCACCGGTAGCCACGGCAAGCGCATCGATCGGGCTACGCCCTCGCGCTCCCGCCCATACGGGTTCGAGCGCCAACGTAGACGCAACCATGGAGCTCAATTTCACGCCGGCTGACTTCGAGCCGAGCACCTCGACCTCTACATCGAATGCTTCATCGGGGCTCGGAGCGATATCAACTGTTTTGAGTGCGCTGAGTATCCTCGGGAAGAGAGTTCGAAATTCAAGTTGGTTGAAGAGGGATCTCGCTTCCTCTATCTCAAAAGGCCTTGAAACAAGGTCTTCAATTGTTATCGAAAGTTCAACGTCGCGGCGCAGTACAGACATGTCGTGGTTGTGCCTAACCTGCTCCTCCCACTCCCCTAGATTTGTGCGTTGCTTTGGGGGGAGTTCGTGCACGTTGGCAAAAATCCCATCGAGGTCTCCATAGGCGTTGACAAGTTTTGCTGCAGTCTTCTCTCCGATTCCGGGGACACCAGGCAGGTTGTCCGACGGATCACCGCGCAGAGCTGCGTACTCGGGATACTGCGTAGGAGTAACACCGGTGCGCTCGAGAATCCCGGCCTCGTCATAGAGCGCATAATCAGAGACTCCGCGCTTGTTGTAGAGCACCTTGATATGCGGGTCATTGACCAACTGATAAGAGTCGCGATCCCCGGTGACGATGATGACATCGTGACCCTGTGCCTCTGCGGCCGTAGCGAGTGTGGCGATCACATCATCGGCCTCGAAACCAGGTGCCTCGATAATTGGAATCCCTAAAGACTCGAGTACCTGATGAATTAACGGCAGTTGCTGGCGGAATAGATCTGGTGTCTCCTTACGCCCGGCCTTATAACTGTCGTCCTTCTCTTTGCGGAAGGTTGGCGCAGGCGTATCAAATGCAACCCCGACTCCATCCGGAGCGAGATCACCAACAACTTTCGCGAGCATCGACGTGAAGCCGTAAGCAGCATTCGTTACCTGCCCTGATGAGGTAGCTAAATCGGCTGGTAGTGCGTAGAAGGCGCGATAGGCCAGAGAGTGTCCGTCGAGGAGGAGAAAGAGAGCCACACCCTGATCGTACGGCAGTCAGAGCATTAAGTCGCAAGGCTAAGAATCTGAGCCTCAGGACGCTGGTTTGATCTCTCCGGAAATCACAAGGGCGGCAACCTCGTGCACTTTGGAGCGGCGGTTCATAGCCTCGGTCTGCAGAAAACGCCAAGCCTCTTGCTCACTAAGTCCTGAGTTGTCCATGAGAGAGCCCTTAGCCCGATCAATCACCTTTCGAGCATCGAGGCGCTCAGAGAGGCTCTCAATTTCGCTCTCTAGACTCTTCATCTCTTGATGGCGCCCAATGGCTAATTCAAGTGCGGGGATTAAATCGCTCTTCTGAAATGGCTTTACGAGATAGCCAATTGCCCCTGCATCTCTTGCTTGCTCAACCAACTCTCGCTGTGAGAATGCTGTGAGAATCAAGACCGCAGCTAAACGCTCCGCTGCAATGTGCCTTGCCGCTGTGAGCCCATCGAGCCCTGGCATTTTGATATCGAGAATGGCAATATCGGGCATGAGGCTCCGCACAAGGTCGACCGCTTCGTCGCCTCTGCCCGTCTCTCCTACGACCTCATACCCCTCCTCCTCGAGGAGCTCCTTAAGGTCAAGGCGAATGATCGCTTCGTCTTCGGCAATTACAACTCTCGTACGCGTTGATCCGCTACTCACTCTTGACTCCGGCATTCTCTGAGGGGGTGTTCTCTGAGGGGGCATTCTGCGAGGGGGTGTTCTCTGGTGGTAAAAGTTCCCCTGCCATACGATCCAAGAGCGAATCCTGCTCCAATTCGAGATCTTTGATAGTACTCGCAAGCCCTATTTGATACTCCGCCAGAGCTGAGCTGTGGCGCGTGGCTTCGCGAGCCTCAAACTCGGCAATAGGGGTCTCAGCAACTAGCGATCGCAGGCGTTTATCCTCGGCGTCATCCTCCATAAATACAAGCTGTTCAGCGGTGACGCTGTATTCAGCCCGCAGTCGCTTCAACCGTTCACTGACATCCACCAGCCTGCGTTCAAGGATTGTTCGATTCACGTTTGAGAGTGTAGAGCCTCGGCGCCAGTGACTAGCCTGAGGGAGTGGCAACCCCGATTTTTACCCCAGAGCACGAGGCACTTCGAGCAAGCATCCGGACCTTTGTAAGTAAGGAGATAGCGCCGTTTGTTGACGAATGGGAGGCCGAAGGCTTCTTCCCAGACTCAGTCTTCCGAAGATGCGGCGAACTGGGCTTTCTTGGGCTCCACTACCCAGAGAAATGGGGAGGCTCAGGTGGCGACTTCGCTACCGGGATTGTCCTTATGGAGGAACTTGGCCGAGCCGGCTGCGGAGCAATATCAATGGCTATTGGGGTCCAGACCCATATGGCAACTCCCGCACTGGCCGAGTTCGGGACAGACGACCAGCGCGAACGTTATCTACGACCTGCAATCGCTGGGAAGAAGATTGCCGCAGTCGCAATCACAGAGCCCGACGCAGGTTCAGATGTAGCCGCTATTAAAACGCGCGCCGTTCGAGATGGCGATGAGTGGATCGTCGATGGCGCTAAGACGTACATCACTAACGGAGTCCGGGCAGATTTCCTTACTTGTGTTGTCAAGACTGATCCCACGCAAGGAGCCCGCGGAGTGTCACTCATGCTTATCGACACCAACCTCGAGGGCGTCACAGTGAGTCGCAACCTAAAGAAATTGGGAATGAAATCGAGCGACACCGCTGAGTTCTCCTTAGTGGGAGTGCGTGTTCCTATTAATAATTTGATTGGCTTAACTCCCGGCCAAGGATTCGCACAACTCATGTGGCAGCTTCAATACGAACGGCTTGCGGGCGCCGCTGCAGGTATCGGGCAGGCAGACGACATCCTTGCTGAGACTATTGAGTTTGCGCGTAACCGACAAACATTCGGCAGACCTATTTCTCAACACCAAGTCATTGCACATAAAATCGCAGACGCAGCGACAGAGTTAGAGGCTGCAAGAGCGCTGCTCTACTCGGTCGTCTGGCGAATTCAGAACGGCGAGTACCCAGTCGCAGAGATCTCGATGGCGAAGAAATATGTTGCACAGGTTCAGAACAGAGTCGCAGACGTCTGCTTGCAGATCCACGGCGGTGCTGGCTACATGGACGAGTACAGGGTGAGCCGACAATTTCGAGACGCACGTCTCTGGAGAATTGGGGCTGGCACCGACGAGGTCATGAACGAGGTAATCGCTAAACGCCTCGGCCTATCCTCCTGATTTGCTTGCATTACACGCCGCTACATCGCCGTTGAGGCAACGCTCAAGCAGTTTCTTTGCCTCTCCATCCGAGGAGTCGATTTCAGGGGCTGGAATTGTCCCACCCCCTGGGAGGGTTATCGAAGTTGGTTTCTTGTTGACAGGACACTCGTCGAGCTTTCCACGAAGGCAGCCACTTGGAATTCTGCTAGATGCAGAGGGCGTAAATACCTTTACCGTGACGATCAAGAGTACGACCAAGACGATGACACCCATTACAGACCCAATGAATATGTTGATCATTCGCTTGCGTAGCGCCAACTCCGAGGCACTTAAGGGCGCGTCGTCACCTTCTTCAGGTGCGTCGTCGTCCCACAACCAATCCTCAACAACTATTTCATCGCCCATTACCGGAGAACCTACTCGCAGAGAATCGCTTTATACATGCGCTATAGAAAGACATCCGTCTTATAGAGCGAAATCTGCGACTGCTCCAACTCCAACTGAATCGCAGGATGGAACTCAACCTCTGGATCCACAACTGGCTGAGCATCACTCATCGTTGGATCAATAACTGGTGCCCGGAGCGGGACTTGAACCCGCACACCCTTTCGGGCAACGGAGTTTGAGTCCGTCGCGTCTGCCGATTCCGCCATCCGGGCAAGTCGGGAGTGTGATAATGCCACAGGAGCAACAAACTTCCGGCCATCAGCCAATATGGAGTCGAGGGATTAGTGCCCAGACTCGAGAGCCTTGGTCACGTTGCCTACCGTGTCTTTCGGGCTCACTTTGTAGAAAACCCCTGAGAGTTTTCCTTTCGGATCGACCACAAAGGCAGAGCGAATAATCCCCATATATTTCTTCCCGTACATTGACTTCTCCCCCCAGACGCCCCACGCCTCAGCAACCGTGTGATCCTCATCTGCCAATAGCTCAAACCCGAGGGTGTACTTGTCGTCGAACTTAAGTAGGCGGCTCGGCGCATCAGGACTAATTCCAATCACCACAGCATCTAAACCAGCAAAATCGTCACCAGCATCACGCAAGGCACACGACTGTGTTGTGCATCCTGGAGTATCAGCCTTTGGGTAGAAGTAGATCACTACCGACTTACCCTTGAAACCGGAGAGGCGTACCTTCTCGCCCCGCTGATTCTCCAATGTGAAGAGGGGCGCCTTATCCCCTACCTTGAGAACTGACATTTTCTCCTCCTAAAATCTGCTTCGAAAATTCGTATTCGGAATACTCAGATACCTTACGGACTCCCCGTAGCATGCCATCGTGGAGCGCAGAATAACGATCGCAGCAACTGAGTCCCCTGAGGTAGTTGCTGCTGCTCTCGAGTCATCATTGCAGCTGAACAAGACCCAAAACGGCTCGCTCTCCGGCCCGCTACCAGGCGATGTGCATGCTCGCCTAGAAGCAGTGGTGACAGGTACCGAACACGGTTCAAGCATCGCTCTCTGCGCTGTTCAGCCTTTAGAGATTCCTTTCTTTGGCTGGGCTTTCGATCCAGTCCATAGGTGGGTGCTCCGACGGGGACTAAAGCACTCAGTCGTTTGCATTACAGCCTCACTCTCGGGCCAGGCAGCACCCTCGGAGTTGAAGCGCTCACCGCTATCTGCCCCTGCAGAGTTCAGCGAACACCAGATCAATTTCCTAGCCACAACCTCACTCGCTGCAGGATTAGCCGCCTTTGGAGCAGCGCTCTTCGGGCAGAATGCAAGTGCGATTGCAGATTCATTCGGGGTCTCCGATGCTGGGCTCGGCACCGCGCTAGCAATCACACGACTAGGAGTGCTCTTTGCTCTCATTGCAGCTATTGCCTCGGATCGCATAGGTCGTCGCAAGGTAATTCTCTGGTCTGTAGCCGTGGTCTGCCTAGCGAATGCAGTCTCCGGACTCTCACCAAATTTCGCAATCTTTACCGGTTCCCAATTGTTTCTTCGCGCTGCAGTGAACTCGGCTCTAGTAATTGGAGGCATAGCGGTCATAGAAGAGGCACCCGATGGAGCGCGAGCTTGGGCAGTATCAATCCTTAGCCTCGCAGCAGGTGCAGGATTCGCTGTCGCCGTAATTCTGCTACCCCTAGCTGATCGAAGCCCTGAATCATGGCGTATCGCATTCGGGCTCAGCGCACTAGCTCTTGTGCTGCTTCCAGCCATCAGGAATCACCTTCCCGAGACAACGCGATTCAAGAAAGTCGCTCCAGGGGGAAGAGCCCAACTTCGCTTGCGAGAGATATTCGACGCCTCATATCGGAATCGGTTCATACTCCTTGCGGCTATCGGCTTCTTGACCAATATTTTCTCAGCGCCATCTGCTCAACTGACAAACCGATACCTCGCGGACGTTCATCAATTCTCTTCATCGAGCATCGCTGCGTTTAGAGGCATAACTAACGGCGTGCCGGGCGTGATCGGGATTTTGATTGCTGGACGCCTAGCCGAGACCCGAGGAAGGCGACCAGTTGCAATAGTTAGTCTCTTCTTAGGAACATGCCTATCGATGGCGTTCTTCTTGGCTAGCGGACCACTTCTCTGGATCGCTTCAACTCTCGCGATAATTGCTGCCGCGTCATCAACTCTGACCATCGGCACGATGGATGCAGAGATGTTCCCGACAGAGGTTCGAGGAAGCAGTAACGGGTTAATGCTTCTTGCATACGTAGTTGGCTCAGCATCCGGCCTCTTGATTGCAGGCTGGCTAAGCGACCCGCTCGGCGGAATCGGCAAGGCCATTGCGCTCTGTGGGATCGCTCCCCTAATCGCTGCTGTATTTCTGATTCGAAAACTCCCGGAGACAGCCCATGTAGGCCTCGACGACGTAAGCCCCAGCGAAATTTGAGAACTGTCGCAATCTGAGTCCACTTCTCCAAGAACAGATAGATTCGCTGCCATGACTGATTACCGCAGCGAACTACAAGACTTCCAAGCCGAACAGGTAACCCTCCTAGGCGTCACACGTGAAGTGTTTCGCCTTGGCGACGGCCCTTGCATCATCATCATTCCTGAAATCCCAGGGATCACGCCAGAGCATGCTGTGCTCGCTAGGCGAATTGCAGCGCATGGCTACACCACAGTGACGCCTTCGGTATTCGGCACACCAGGTAAGCCAATGACAAATTCTTACGCTGCATCCTCAATCATTAAAGGCTGCGTTTCAAAAGAATTTGCTGCATTTGCAATCGGCTCAACAAGGCCGATCACTCTCTGGCTTCGAGCATTAGCCGAGAGCGAACACGCAAAGTGCGGTGGGCCAGGCGTGGGCGTAATCGGGATGTGCTTCACAGGAGGGTTCGGCTTAGCGATGATGCTCTCCGACTCCGTCATAGCGCCAGTACTGAGCCAACCTTCGCTACCGCTGCCAATCGGCGCAGCGCGCAAATCTGACATTGGGATCGCTCCGGGAGACCTAGAGAAAATTCAAGCCAAGACTTCAGCCGGCGCCTGCATGATGGGCCTACGTTTTACTGAGGATCGAGCAGTTCCTGCCGAGCGCTTTGCTGCGCTGAGAGAAGCGTTAGGCGACGCATTCATCTCGATTGAGATCGACTCCTCTGAGGGAAATGCAAACGGCATTAAGAAGAGCGCCCATAGCGTATTGACTCACGACTTCGTAGATGATCCTGGCCATCCCACGTACGAAGCCTTCTCGAAGGTCCTAGATTTCTTTGCCGCAAGACTGCAAACAACCTGAACCTAAGGTCTAAACCCTGGGTCGCTGCAGGGGGTATATCTACCCCCTGCAGCACTCCCAAGTAATAAGGGTCTCCCCTTAGCTCATCGGCACTACAACGGTGTCGATTACGTGGATAACACCATTGCATGTCTCGATGTCAGTTGAAACGATTTTTGCACCTGCATAGGTGACGCCAGCGTCAGAAACAACAACCTCTGCCTCTTCACCATTCACAGTTGGAACCTTCTGTGAACCTGGCTTCAGATCGGCCGCCATAATTTTTCCACCGACTACGTGGTACGTGAGGATCGATGTCAGCTTCTCTTTGTCAGCGAGAATCGCCTCGAGGTCGGCTGCTGGGATCTTCGCAAACGCTTCGTTTGTAGGAGCGAATACGGTAAACGGACCTTCGCCGTTGAGGGTATCAACGAGGCCAGCCTCTGTTACTGCTGCAACGAGGGTAGAGAAGTCGGGATTCCCTACTGCAACATCAACGATTGTGTTGTCACATTTTGTAGGAGCTGAAGTTGTAGTCGTGGGCTTCTCTGCAGTCTCAGAGTCGCTGCTGCAAGCAGCAAAACCCATAGAAAGAAGGGACATAACTCCAACACTGATGATCAATTTTCGCAATTTCACTATTTCTCCGTCTGTTGGTTATTCGGATACGTAAATGCGAATCGTTGATGCTCCAGTAAATCCCAAGATCAAGACCGCCTTAAAAACGTACATACAGTCCCTTAAAAAACGGCAAATTTAGAAGGTGAACAAACGGTAAACGAGAAAGGGGAATTACTGTGCTCTCCGTTGTATTCCGTGACCAAAAAACCCGCCTACTGGGCGGGCATGGGCGTGGTAATGATCCGGAATATTGCGCATGTTGTCGTCAACGAAATGCTCAAATGTGAAATAAGTCTCTACGACATTTGCAAGCTTTTCATGCATATAAGACAGCACTTCCAATGAAGGCGAGGTGCTGTGCACTCTCCAAACTACCATCGGCACCGCGCATATTTCGCACTCAGCAATCCAACAAACGTCGTCTTCGTAGAACCACTCAGTTAGGCGTGCAGCTTCACATAGATCGCAATGGTCAGGGCCGGGGAATGCAGCGGGCATCTCAGATGCCTTCGTCGAGGCCAGCGCGAAGCGTGGCGACGAAATCTCCAGCCTCCGATGGAGAAGCTCCTTCGAGCAATCTGCGAACTAACGCGCTCCCAACAATTACACCGTCGGCAGTTCCAGATGCTTCTCTCGCTTGCTTTGCGTTCGAGATACCTAGACCTAGCAGCACAGGCTTATCGGTCGCGTTCTTCAATCGTGTCCCCATTTGAAGCGCCTCAGAGGAGACCGAATCGCGTTCACCTGTCACACCTAATAGCGCTATTCCATAGACAAAACCATGCGATCGCTCGCAGATAGCTGCCAAGCGCTCGTCAGTGGTTGTGGGGGCTGCGAGCAGCACAGTTTCAATCCCTGAATTGGATGCCGCATCCGCCCACTCATCGATCTCATCTAACGGAAGATCTGGAACTATCGCAGCGTCGACACCTGACGAGGCAAGCGCTTCAGCGAACCTCACGTGACCAAAATGATGCACAGGGTTGTAATAGGTCATCACGACCAGAGGAACATCTATATCTAGCGAAGAGAGCTCTGCCACTAAGCCATAAGGAGTTGCCCCACGTAGCAGCGCCTGCTGCGAAGCGGCCTGAATTACTGGACCATCCATAATTGGATCCGAGAATGGAATACCTATCTCAATCGCGTCCGCTCCGCGCGCAGCAACCTCTTCAATGGTTGCGAGCCAGTCGTCGTTGATGCCGCCAGTTATATAAGGGACAAGCAATCGTCGCCCTGCGCTGCGATTCTCCCTGAGTTGAGATTCGAGATTCATTAGTCTTTACTCAAATCAAGTAGTTCAGATACTTGCTGCGCGTCTTTGTCCCCACGACCAGACATTGTGAGCACGACGCTCGAACCCTTGGGAATCATTTTCCCAGCCTCACGCGCCAACCATCCGACAGCGTGAGCCGGCTCCAAGGCTGGAACAATTCCCTCTGTAACTGATAGGAGTTTGAAACCAGCGAGGGCCTCCTCGTCGGTAGCCGAGACATACTCAGCGCGCCCATCCGCACTCAGAGAAGCGTGCTCGGGCCCAACCCCTGGGTAGTCAAGACCCGCGCTTATTGAGTGAGCCTCAAGAATCTGTCCCTCTTCGTCCTGCAAATACTGTGATCTCGCCCCATGCAACACCCCAGGCACGCCGCGGCTCAGTGATGCTCCATGCTGCCCAGACTCAAGACCGAGGCCTGCGGCCTCAACTCCAATCAGGCGCGACTTGGTATTTAGAAAGCCAGCGAAGGTACCCATAGCGTTGCTACCTCCACCTACACATGCCACAACAAAATCAGGGTCTCCTCCGAGCACAGCTCGAGCTTGCTCACGTGCTTCGTCGCCTACAACTCGCTGAAATTCGCGAACAATCCACGGGTATGGGTGCGGCCCAACTACAGAGCCTATGCAGTAATAGGTGTCTTCAACGCTTGCAACCCACTCTCGCATCGCGTCATTGATGGCATCCTTTAGAGTTCCGCTGCCAGAGGTAACGGGCACTACCTC
>WLHA01000069.1 GCA_009702955.1 Actinomycetota bacterium | reverse complement strand
GTGCTCGCAGCTCAACCGGGTTTCGTAACAGGGAAGCGACTAGTCGCTGATGCACTACTAATCGCGCTATGCGCCAATCTCGGAAATCTCTTAGACCGTGCGCCTGGGCGCGTAATTAAGGTAGCGCTTCTCGCTTGGATACCACTCGCATTTATCGCTGGTACCGGGCCGGTTGGAGTGGCTGTTGCACCTGTAATAGGTGCCGCAGCCGGGATGCTTCCTGATGATCTGCGCGAGCGTTCAATGCTGGGAGATACCGGTGCAAACCTAATTGGCGGTGTGATCGGTTTAATGGCTGTATTTACGCTCGGACGAGGAGCCCGCACAGGTGTGCTTGTCGCATTAATCGTTCTCAACTTGGCCTCTGAGGTGATCTCGTTCTCGAAGATTATTGAGAAGGTTCCACCGCTGCGGTACCTCGATCGCCTAGGTCGAGTCGCCTGACCACCACTGCTAACTAGATCAATTTGACGCTCTACTTGTAGTCGCAGGAGCGTTCATAGACTCCGAGGGTCCCAGAATTGGGGGCTCCAGTTTTGGGGGCTCCAGAATTGAACGACTCAGTCTTCCCGTATCCAATTGTTCGAAGCCGTTGCGGAAGGTCTGCAAACGAACCCCAACGCCTCTCCGATGTAATTACCACCATGCATACCCTTGCTTGAGATGCGGCGGCAGCCAAGGTCTTAGAAGTAATTTGCAGGGCAGTGTTACTTGTTGTGATGCGCAGCTCGGAGTTATCTACGAACCAAGGGTCAGTAGATGATCCAGCTCTCCAGATGAGACCCGGAGTGTCAGAGAGAGCCCACGAATCCCCAACTCGGCTAATTGAGCGGAGTGCAATCGCGTCGTCGCCGCTTACTGGCTTGGGGTTATATATCTGAGTCATCCCGGATATCTGTAGCGGTATCGAGAGAACAAGAGCTATCGCCACCACTCTCCACGGCGGGAGATGGCAAGCAATGAGTAAAGCCGCTGGAGGGGCCAGAATCGCGATGTGGTTGTTCCAGAGTTTCTGTTCCGCGAGAAGCAGGGCAAGGGCGGCGCCGAGCCAAATCCATAGAAACCGATCTCCGCTTGTGAACCGTTCAGGAATTGTCCTCGTTGAGGATTGTTGTAGAGCGAGTTCGCCTGCTCCGCGGTTTCGTCGCGAAGCAAGTACTGCATTGAGTAGCGCAACGAGAATGCAGAGGAGCGATAGAAGAAGTAGCGGTGGGTCCCTATGAAGAATTGTTGTTGCAATTTTATCGAGATTGGCCGGCACATCGATTGAACCAGGCTGGGTGGTGTGGTACGCGATCGATTGCTCATAGACATTAATGAGTCCCCACGGGATTGCTGACGCGATCAACACGCAGAGGGCGATCGCAGGAACCAACGCTGCGCTGATCCATTGCTTTGTTGAGGCAACGAGGAGCCATGCAACCGCTATCGCCGGAATTACTAAGAGACTCTTAGTGGAGACCGCAGCTCCGGCTAGAAGCGAGATCGTAAGCGCCAGACGCATAGAGGGCTTGGAGCGGAAGCGGAGCGCAGCAGCAACAGTTGAGACAGCGAATGCGCCTGCGACGCCGTCGCTCGTAATCGGGCCGGTGGTCCAGAGCACTACGCCACTCGATGCGACTAGCGCTGCCGCAAGGAGAGCGGCGCCTCTGCTGGTGAGGCGAATAGCGCTGAGGTAGGTGGCGATGGTGATGGCTACGCCTGCGAACAACGCAGCGACCCGCGGGGAGTTAATGCGTTCAAACCCTACAAAATCAGCGACGCGCAGAATCGGCAGAAAGAGGGGGCCCTGTGAGGAGAATACCGATCTAAATGGTGCATACCCAGAGCGCATTGAGTTGGCAGATAATCCGTAGACGCCATCATCGAACCCAATTGGGGCAGAGGAGAAGAAGGCAGGTAAGCGCAAGAGAATCGCAAGAAGAGCCAGACCTAAAAGATCGAGTGCTGCGAGTCTGCGTATGCCTGATTCCGGCTTCATGAGGCGAGAATCTGGGGGAGTGTTATTGGTCGGATTTACGATCTGCTCCAAACTGTGCCTCTCGGAAAGAAACTCAATAAGTCAAATGAATTTTCACCTGAGCCACGCGACTCCGTGGTGCAGATGGTACCGTCGTTCTCCCGAGGGTCCGTGTCGCTTTTTAGATGCTTCTGGCAGCTGAGAAGGATCGACTCTTAGACAGGTTCTTCGGGCGCCTTCGGGCGGTGAGTAGTGATGGAGGTTGGCGGGTGACGAAGCACATCTTCGTAACCGGTGGTGTGGCGTCGAGTCTCGGAAAGGGGCTCACGGCATCTTCGCTTGGGCGTCTTCTGAAGAGTCGTGGACTTAAGGTCACGATGCAGAAACTCGACCCATATATAAATGTCGACCCTGGAACGATGAATCCGTTTCAGCACGGTGAGGTATTTGTCACCGACGACGGTGGCGAGACTGATCTAGATCTAGGCCATTACGAGCGCTTCATTGATGAGCCGCTCAATCGCCGCTCCAATGCCACAACGGGGTCGATCTACCAGGCTGTGCTCAACAAGGAGCGCAGGGGCGATTACCTAGGGCAGACAGTTCAGGTTATTCCTCACATCACGAACGAAATCAAGGAGCGAATCCTCAGCCTCGCGACAGATGACGTAGATGTTGTTATCTCCGAGGTAGGCGGAACGGTCGGCGATATTGAGATCCTCCCTTTCCTTGAGGCAATTCGCCAGTTTCGAAAAGATGTTGGCAGAGAGAATGTTTTCTATATTCACGTGACGCTTGTTCCGTTTATTGGGCCGTCGGCAGAGCAGAAGACAAAGCCGACGCAGCACTCAGTCACCGAACTGCGTAGTCGAGGAATCCAGCCAGACGCAATTGTCTGTCGCTCAGATCGACCCATCTCGACACACCTCAAAGAGAAGATCAGCCAACTCTGTGATGTGCCGGAGCCTGGGATTGTTTCTGCTATCGATGCAGAGACTCTCTACGAGATTCCGCTTGTGTTACACGAAGAAGGGCTCGATACCTATGTCTGTGAGTTGCTCAAGCTTGATGTTCCTGAGCCAGATCTGACGGAGTGGCGCTCACTTGTTAAGCGAGTCCAATCACCTGATATCGAGGTGCGTATCGGTTTGGTCGGTAAGTACGTGAACCTTCCGGACGCATATCTTTCAGTCGTCGAGGCACTTCGACACGGCGGATACAGCTGTGGTGCAAAGGTGAATATCGATTGGATTGCGTCAGACGACACGGAGGGTTTGCTTGCTGAGGGGCGTCTCCGTGACCTAGATGGAATTGTTATTCCTGGAGGATTCGGATTTCGAGGCATTGAGGGAAAGATCGCCGCTGCTGGGTTCGCCCGTATGCAGCAGGTGCCTTTCTTGGGTCTCTGCCTAGGTATGCAGTGTGCAGTTATTGAGTATGCACGCGATGCGTGTGGGCTTGCTGGCGCTAACTCGAGTGAGTTTGATGCGCATACTCCGCACGCTGTTATTGACCTTATGGAGCATCAGCGAGATGTAACAGACCTCGGCGGCACAATGCGTCTAGGTGCGTATCCTGCGAAACTTAAGCCTGGAACGATCATCCATCGTGCGTATGGCGAAGAGGTGATTTACGAGAGGCATCGGCACCGTTATGAGGTATCGGATAAATACCGTCGCCGTCTAGAAGAGTCTGGTTTGGTGTGCTCAGGTACTTCGCCGGATGATCGCTTGGTGGAGTTTATTGAGCTCCCCGAGGATCAGCATCCATTCTTTGCTGCTACGCAGGCGCACCCTGAGTTCAAGAGCCGCCCTGATCGACCGCACCCTCTATTCTCGGCTTTCATCAAAGCTGCGCGTGACCGAGCCGAGGGTCGCCACCCGCGTCTTCCGCTTACGGTTCCAGAGGGAATCGACCTCAACGAGGCAGCAGACAGTAAGTAGGTTGCCTAGATACCTGCGACGTTAACGGGAGAAGTGTGAGCCAAGAACTCTTTAAGATCCTTGAATCGGCGCATGTAGCGAACGCGGGGTTCCTCAAAATTACAGAGGAGACCGTAGAAGGTCCCGACGAGAAACTATTCAAACGAACCGTTGTGCGTCATCCAGGGGCAGTCGTAGTTGTCCCGATCGATGGTGATTCTCACGCAATTCTCGTTCGACAGTATCGAGCAGCGGTTGATGGATGGCTCCTAGAGGTTCCAGCAGGGAAGAGAGATGTTGATGGCGAACCGCCAGAGGTCACTGCATCTCGTGAACTGCTGGAGGAGACAGGGCTCAGAGCAGGGCGCTTAGTTTTGCTCGCCGAGTTTTATAACACCCCAGGATTCTGTGACGAGTACACGTACCTGTTCGCAGCGTTAGATCTCGAGGACGCAGGAGGTCGCCAGCCAATTGGGGCCGAGGAGCATGCAATGACGCTAGAGCGCGTTGCACTCGCAGATATAGAGACCCTCATCTCAACTGCAACGATTACCGACGCTAAAACCATTATCGGACTACTCCTCGCGAGGTCTCTGGTTGCCGGAAATTTTGTAGGTCGTCTGTGATTCAAATTCTCGATGTTGTGATCTTCATTGATGTCGGCGGAGCGCCATTCTTGGATCCAATTAGAGGCTGACCGTGGAATCGGAGGATCTAGCGCTCGCGGGAGAGAATGGAAGTGTTGCGCGCGATTCATTATCGGTGCAGATAGACGAATACTCGAGTTGGCTCAAAGTCGAGCGTGGTCTCTCAACTAATACTTTGAGTGCGTATAGGCGCGACTTGAAGAGGTATTCCTCGTGGTTGAGGGCTCGAGAAATTGCTGACTTAGATGCGGTAGGGGAGTCTGAGGTATTTGCATATATCGATGGATTAAAGCGAGAACGTAATGAGGAAGGTGGAGCCAAATACGCGCCCTCTTCAATTGCTCGCGCATTGGTAGCAGTCAGGTCGCTCCATAGATTCTGCGTCGAAGAGGGGCTAACTAGTAAAGACCCAAGCGATGATGTCGGGGCTCCACGTGTCCCTCAAGGAATCCCGAAGGCGTTATCAGAGAAGGAGGTGCTGGATCTTCTCGGAGCGGTTGAGGGCGACTCTCCGACTGCTTTGCGAGATCGCGCCATTCTCGAGACCCTCTATGCAACCGGAATGCGCATAAGCGAACTCGTCGGATTGGATCGCGGCGATATTGACCTAGAAGACAGGCTTATGCGAGTAGTAGGCAAAGGTAATAAGGAACGTGTTGTACCTGTCGGGGCGAGCGCTCGAAGCGTGGTGCTCGAGTATCTACAGAACGGTCGACCAGAACTTGAGAAGCCCACTACGCGACGAGTGCCAGGGGATCCACTATTTCTGAACGCTAGGGGAGGGCGCCTAACTCGTCAGAGTTGCTGGAAAATCGTCACGAAGGCTGGCAATAAGGTTGGGCTTGAAGGGCGCCTATCTCCGCATGTTCTGCGTCACTGCTGCGCTACTCACATGCTTGACCATGGAGCAGATATACGCGTTGTTCAAGAACTCCTAGGGCACGCAAGTCTCTCTACAACTCAGATATATACGTTGGTAACTCCAGAGAGGCTGCGCTCTGCGTACGACGAAGCGCACCCGCGCGCCGGACGTAGCGCTCATCTGCGTCACGGCTAGCGGTAGAGTCATGCAGATGAGGAGCGGCGGTCTTAAATGAATTCTGCTCGCCTCTCAATTGCTGTTATCCAGATTCTTTGTCTGATCAGTGCGATTATTCTGCACGAGGTTTCTCACGGCCTTGTAGCGCTCTGGTGTGGAGATGACACGGCCCGCAAGGCCGGCAGGCTGACGCTTAATCCAGCGCCGCATATTGATTTATTTGGCTCGATCATCGTTCCCGCTATGGGAGCCCTCTCAGGAATTGCAGTTATCGGGTGGGCAAAACCAGTGCCTATTAACCCGGCTCGCATGAAGAACCCTCGGCGAGATTCGCTCATCGTGGGGCTCGCTGGCCCTGCATCGAATCTTGTGCTGATGGCGACCTCCGCAGTTATCGCGCGCGTTTGGTTTCAGAGTCTCTCTACGCCAGTCTGGGCTTTCGCTCAACTGCCGTTAGGAATCCGAATCATCACAACTTTCGCAGTCATAAACCTGTTTCTTGCGATATTCAACCTTCTACCTATTCCGCCGCTAGATGGTTCGGCACTGATTGAGCGTGCTCTGCCAGCGTCTTGGCTTTCAACATGGTGGCGAATTCGGCCATATGGAATGTTGATCCTGTTCTTAGTTGTTTTTATGACCAACATCTTCGGTCGGATTGTCGCTCCATTCGAAGAGAGTCTCTTTAGGTTCATACTCGGATGAAGCTTCGAAGATTTCGACATTTATCAAAACGATTCTTCGTCGCACTCTGGCCAGCAGCGCCGTCGCCGCAAGATTTGGAGTGGGCCGAGAGTTTCCTTTGGGAGGGGGAGCGCGGATTGTTCGCGACGCTCCCTAACCATGACCGAAGACATTTAATCGGAGTAGCGCGCAGAGTCGACGCGTTGCTCGGGGATTTATCGGAGGAGCGTTGGATAGCCGCAGCGCTCCTTCATGATGTAGGGAAGGCCCAGTCTGGCCTCGGCCCAATTCGAAGAGCGTTCGC
>WLHA01000068.1 GCA_009702955.1 Actinomycetota bacterium | reverse complement strand
GTTGCATGGGGCACGCCAGAGCAGATCAAGGTTCGAGTTGATGCCCATCTCGCAGCAGGGGCAGATCACGTCTGCATCCAGACTCTTCGCGACGATACGAGGATGCCGCTAGACGAATGGCGCGCAATGGCAGAGGTTTTGAATTAGCTGGTTTTGAATTAGCTGGTTCTTATCTAGAGCGTTCTTTATCCGTGGGTCTCTACATCAACCACGAGTACAGAACATGTTGCGTGATGCACAACTCTGTTTGCGACGCTTCCCTGGAAGAACCGCTTCTTGGTGTGCATGCCGTGGTTGCCTACCACGATTAGATCTGCCTTTAGTTCCCTTGCGAGTTCCATAAGCACATCGGCTGGCTCGCCGCCGAGAGAGTGCTCAGTAACCGAGACCCCGGCCTTCGAAGCGATAGCACGAGCTGACGCGATTGCAGTCTCATTCTCGGCGTCGATGGCCTCGTCTAGTGCCTCGAAATCAATTGATGCAGCACCCGGAGCGCTGTCAGCGATGCCTGCAGCAATAGAGGTAACAGGCTTGAAGCCATGAGCGATGTGGAGCGTTGCTCCCGAGATTTTCGCTAGCCCTGCGGCGTGGCCAACGACTGCAAGATCCTTATCTGTGCCGTTGGTTCCTACAACAATTGACTTATACATTTATATGCCTTTCGAGCCTCACAAGTTTTGCTGGCCCGAGTGATTAGGGCAGCTGGTCAGAGCGAAGGGTAGCGAACTTTCGACCGCTGGCCGTGCTCGCTACCCTTCAATTCTCTTTAGAGCCCTCTGGGCCTAGGCGTTAGCGCCCGCTCCAGTTGTTGGCCACCACTGTGGCGCTGGATCGGTCTGTATTCAAGGCAAACGGCTGGGAGTTAGCAACGACTCGATCTGAGTTGTTCGAGATATTTACCGACGACCATCTCGAGATCGTGATGAGCGATCGGTGCAGATTGCTGCGTCGAAACTCTGTGGGGTCAAGGCTGCGGTTCCCGGTGATAGTTGCACCGGCCCTAACTGCATCTGACCCGTTGCCGATCTCCATCGTGAGGTGCCCCGCGGAGATCGAGTTATTCGTAATTGAGAGACCAGAGGCTTCGCTTGTCTTGTTCCCTGTGAACTGGAAGTACCCGAGGTTGCCTGCTTCGCCAGTGTTGGCTGTGATCTTGACATCCTTCCAACCATGTACCGCGGCTGGCTCGGAGTCGAAGAGGTAACGCTTCACATTGGTGAAGTCGTTGCGCTGAATCAGGAGGTTGTTACCGCCGTGGATGACGATCCCCTGGCGCCCCGCATTGGCCATCGTATTGTCCTCAATGGTTACATCCTTGAGGAGTTTTCCTCGAGACGTCTGGCTCGCTAGGTAGATGAAGTCTCCCCATACATTGCGGATGCCGAGGTGATCAACCTTCATGTTCTGTGCAATGTCGTCGTCGTTGTCTCCGCCAATGAGAATCCCCATCCAGTCTTCACGGTTGGGGTCGTAACGTCCACCGGTTGCGGAGCCGACAAGGAACCCGTTAGTTATGCGCACGTTGGTTGCGCCGGAGGTGAAGATCATTGGGTTTCCCCAGCGCTTCCGCTCATCGAGCACTACGCCGCTTCCCCAGCGCCACGGCTGAACGGTGCGCTGAACAATGGTTGAGCCGTTTAGGTCGAGCGTGACATTCGATGCATCGAATGAAGGCAAGCTCCGCCACATATTCCCGACGATCCCGCCTGTCACGTTCCCGGCCCGCTTCCGAAGCAGGAGTGTGTAGTCGGACCAGTAGGTTCCAGCCTTGGCGAATCGAATCGTCATTGGTTTTGCGGTACTGGCTGCTGGGATCGAGGCGACCCATTCCTGGAGGGCAGTTGAGACCTCAGTGGCGCCGGTCGAGTCGATGCTGCTCGGAACCGTAAAGACTCCATTTACACCAACTGCCGGTGGGCGAGTTGGGAGTGGCCTGGTGGTTGTTGTAGTCGCAGAGATACCTGCTCCACCGCAGAAGTTTGATGGCATTCTTGGCCTAGTGCTCCAAGCTGGTGCACTCTCGGTTGTGCAAGTGGTGGCGGCACTCGCCGCCATAATCGGTCCGATTCCGAGTGATGCTGTTGTAATAGCGGCTGCCCCCGCGATGAGGGCGAGTCGCCGGGATCTAGTTCCGGCAAATCGCATTTCTGACCTCCATGTTGGTGAACAGCAAAGTGAACCGCTCAGTGAGTGATCTCTAATTACTCAACCCATCGTCTCTCGGGACCTAGTGCCTTGAGGCCGAAAGCACGAATGAGGCGTAGGCCCTATGTTTTGATCACTGCGCTAGAAAAATGCGGGTAGAAGTGCCTAGACTTTGCTTGTAGCGAGGCGGGAGCGGTTAGTCAGATTGATCTCTTCATGCTCCGAATAACGACCGTTCCAAACTACGACCCTTCCAAATGCCGCCACTAAAAACCCCACTAAAAACCGCCACCAAAACCCCTGAAATGGAGATGCAATGACAATCGCCGAGATCGACCTTTCATTAATTGATGGAACTCAAGGTGCATTAGGCCTGACGGATTCGAAAGTCACCCTTGTGGTCAATGTGGCGTCGCAATGTGGCCTCACCCCTCAATATGAGGGCTTGGTTCGCCTTCATGACACCTACCTCGAGAAGGGGCTAGTTGTGCTTGGGGTTCCCTGCAACCAGTTCTTGGGCCAGGAGCCTGGGAGCCATGACGAGATAGCAACTTTCTGTGCAACGCACTATGGGGTTGATTTTCCAATGACAGAGAAGATCGAGGTGAATGGTGAAGGTAGGCATGCTCTCTATGAGGCGCTTACCCCTGTTGCCGACTCTGAGGGCCACTCTGGAGATATCCGGTGGAACTTCGAGAAGTTCCTTATTGGGCGCGATGGGGCTGTGATTGGGCGTTTTTCGCCGACTGTTGAGCCAGAGGATGAGGCAATTATCTCAGCAATTGAGGCTGCGCTAATAGCCTGAACGCCTTAAGCGGGTAACCTCTCCCGATGCCCGCGCCGCCCCTGGCGTGTTGGCCACCCCCGGAAGGACACAATGCCCGCGCGCGAAAACCTGCGTAACGTCGCGATTATCGCGCACGTCGATCATGGCAAGACCACACTCGTAGATGCACTGCTCTGGCAGTCCGGAGCTTTTCGCGAGAACCAAGATGTCAATGAGCGAGTCATGGACTCCAACGACCTAGAGCGCGAGAAGGGCATCACCATTCTCGCAAAGAACACCGCCATCAACTTCGGCGATGTGATCATCAACGTTATCGACACCCCTGGTCACGCCGACTTCGGTGGCGAGGTCGAGCGTGGGCTCGCAATGGTCGATGGAGTTCTGCTCCTGGTCGACGCAAGTGAGGGCCCTCTGCCTCAGACGCGCTTCGTGCTTCGTAAGACACTTGAGCTGCATCTTCCTGTGATCTTGGTCATCAATAAGGTCGACCGACCTGACGCTCGCATCAAAGAGGTAATCGACGAGGTATACGAGTTGTTCCTCGACCTTGATGCCTCCGGCGACCAGATTGAGTTTCCAATTATCTACACCAACGCTAAGGCAGGTTGGGCAGCCCTCGAGGAGGGCGTAGAGGGAACCGACCTAGCGCCGCTCCGCGAGATGATCATGAGCCGTATTCCTGCTCCGAGCTACGAGGAGGGGCATCCGTTCCAGGCGCTCGTAACCAACTTGGCAGCATCCCCCTATGTTGGCCGTCTTGCTATTTGTCGTGTTCGTAATGGCACTGTAAGCAAAGGCCAGCAGATCGCATGGTGCCGTTCGGATGGATCTATTGAGCGCGTAAAGATCTCCGAGCTCTACATGACAGACGCACTAGAGCGAGTTGAGGTTGCATCTGCAGGCCCCGGAGACATCATCGCTGTTGCTGGTATCTCTGAGGTCACGATCGGCGAGACGCTCGCCGATATTGATGACCCGCGACCGCTCCCTCTCCTTGAGATTGACGAGCCCAGCCTCTCGATGACAGTCGGTATCAATACCTCTCCGCTCGCTGGAAAAGACGGCGACAAGCTCACGGCCCGTTACCTCGAGCAGCGACTCCAGCAGGAGCTAATCGGTAACGTCTCGCTGCAGGTTTTTGATACTGAGCGCCCAGATACATGGGAGGTTCGCGGTCGAGGAGAGTTGCAGCTAGCTGTACTTATCGAGACAATGCGACGTGAGGGCTTCGAGCTCACCGTCGGGAAGCCCCAGGTTGTTACCAAAGAGGTCAACGGCAAGGTTCAAGAGCCTGTTGAGCGCATCACTATTGATGTTCCCGAGGACTTCCTCGGCGTAGTTTCGCAGTTGCTAGCGCTCCGCAAGGGCCGCCTAGAGCAGATGGTTAACCACGGCACGGGCTGGGTCCGAATGGACTTCCGCGTGCCAGCGCGTGGCCTGATTGGTTTCCGCACCGAGTTCCTAACCGAGACACGCGGAACCGGAATGCTCCATCACGTATTTGACGGATGGATGCCATGGGTAGGGGAGCTACGTACTCGCCCCAATGGCAGCATGGTGGCCGATCGCACCGGTGTCACGAGCACCTACTCGCTCATGACTCTTCAAGAGCGTGGCGCTCTACTCGTTGGACCTTCTGTTGATGTCTATGAGGGAATGATCGTGGGGGAGAACTCTCGCACCGATGAGATGGATGTGAATCCAACCAAAGAGAAGAAGCTCACGAACATGCGCGCCGCTGGATCAGATGATCTTGTGCGACTTGTTCCGCCTCGCAACCTCTCACTTGAGCAGGCTCTTGAGTTCATCGCTGACGATGAGTGCGTTGAGGTAACCCCTCACAACGTGCGCCTTCGAAAGACTGTGCTCTCAGCCTCAGATCGCGGACGTCAACGCAACTCGAAACGCCCACCGCGCACTAGCTAAGCGCTCTCTCAGGTCTGTTTCTGGGGCTATTTCTAGCTCTATCTCTGGCTCTATCTCTAGGCCAATTTCTCTTGCTATCTGGGGCTAAGCACCTCTAGTTCAAGTTGGCCAAGAGGTAGTGCTTGTAACGGTTTGTGTCGCCTCATTGAGTGTTGTGATAGTCGCGAACCCGACCAAGAATGCCGATGAGTCATCAGCGCCGGCAGGCTCGGTACTAGTGCAGTCAACATCTCCTATGCCATTACCAGTTGTTGAGAGTGGCACTGCGACGATCCCGCGCACTGTGCCGGTGATGCATGACGGGGAGTTGATGCTTACGACGACACTCTGAGATGGGCGCGGAGTCGGGGTCGAGAGCGCCACTTGGTTGCGCTCGATCCACTCAACCGCATACTTAACGCCCGATGAGTAGTCGTAGGTAGCGCTAAATCCTTGGCTAACAGCTAGTGCCGGGATTCCTCTTCTCGCTGCTGTTCTCCCTGCGCCTACCGTTCCAGAGATCGGGGCGACTACGCCGATGTTCTGGCCAGCGTTACTCCCAGAGACCACCAACTGTGGGGTGAGTTTGAGCGTGTCGAGTGCATAGTTGACGGAGTCTGCCGGGTATCCCGCTACGGCTGTAGCTGGGAATCCGCTCGTGGTCTTGACCTCTGTTGCGGTCAGCGCGCCGGCAGTTGTCTTGTCTGAGGTTCCAGATTGATTAGTAAGCGGAGCAACCACCGTTACCTTCACCCCGGGAATACTGCGCACGCCCTCGACGAGAGCATCAATACCTGCTGCGGAGTAACCGTCGTCATTGGTGATCAGCACATTAAGCGTGCGGAGTTTTGCTGTTGGTTGGGTTACTTCACCCTTTGCTCCGTCGCTTGACTCAGAGCCGCATGCTGCCATTGAGGCCGCACCGAGAAACAAGGCGGTTGCGATGGCGGTTGCGGTTGAGATTGAAGAGCGTGGAGTGCGGTTCATTTTCTCTCCTATGTGAGATTCGGCTTTGCGGGAAGTTCTAGCGCGATTGTTACACGCTTGCGGGTTTCTTACGGGGCAACGGTGACGAAATCAATAAGTGTCTCGACAGCTAAAACTAAAGGCTGCTCGAGGTCGCTCCATCCCTTTACCGAACCCAGTATTCGTCGCCACATCTCCCGAGGGTCAGGCTCCCCGAGAGCGGAGCAGATACCTTCCTTCCATGAGACCCCTTTAGGGATTTGAGGCCACGACGTGATCCCGACCGAGGATGGGCGCACGGCCTCCCATACATCTACGTATGGAGTTCCTGTGATGAGAACATAGGGATTCATGATCTCGGCTGCGATGCGGGATTCTTTGCTGCCCGGAACAAGGTGGTCAACAAGAATACCTAGGCGGCGAGTCTTGCTTGGGGAGAAATCGCGCACCACTGCAGCAAGGTCATCGATTCCGTCAAGTCGCTCAACAACAATTCCCTCCAAACGTAGGTCGTCTCCCCAGACTCGTTCAATTAACTCGGCGTCATGAATTCCCTCAACAAGGATTCTCGATGCGCGTGCCGTGCGTGCTTTCGCCCCCGCGACGCTTCTGCTGCCAGACGCGGTAGTGGAGTTCTCGATACGCCCACCTCGCAAATCTGGAGACTCGGCAGAAGTGCCTGAATTGGGCCCTGAACTGCTAGCTATATCGACCACTGGCGAGAGCCGAACAGCGTTTCCCTCATGTGAAAACGCCCCAGGAATAT
>WLHA01000067.1 GCA_009702955.1 Actinomycetota bacterium | reverse complement strand
CGGACCAGTCTGCCGCCTCTGCCGTCGCGAGCGCATGAAACTCTTCCTCAAGGGCGCCAAGTGCGACACGATGAAGTGCCAGATCGAGCGCCACCCATACCCGCCAGGTATCCATGGACGTGGGCGTATTCGTGAGAGCGAGTACCTCTTCCAGCTTCGTGAGAAGCAGAAGGCTCGCCGTATTTATGGTGTGCTTGAGAAGCAGTTCCGTAACCTCTATGCAGAGGCCGCACGCGACAAGGGCATTACTGGAGAGAACCTTCTTCGTATGCTCGAGCAGCGCCTCGACAACGTTGTGTTCCGTGCAAACTTCGCCGCTAGCCGTAACCAGGCACGTCAGTTTGTTCGCCACGGCCACGTAACAGTGAACGACAAGCGCGTGACAATTCCTTCATACAAACTGCGCAAGGGCGATGTTGTCGGCCTAAGCACCAAAGCGCAGGCGATGATCGTTGTTCGCCACAACCTCGACACTCTCGACCGCACGGTCCCGATGTGGCTCGAGGCCAATAACGCTGACCACAAAGTCACAGTGCGTGATCTGCCGCTCCGCGACCAGATCGATGTGCCAGTGCGCGAGCAGCTCATTGTCGAGCTCTACTCCAAGTAATAGAGCAAGTAATAGAGCAAGTAACAGATCTACTAGTAGCACCAGCAATTACCCAATAGACCCGACCGCATCAGAACCGCAAGAGCGAGGAAAACATGCTCATCATCCAGCGCCCAGAGATCGAAGCCGAAGAAGCAGTCGGCAATGTTCAGCGCTTCACCATCTCTCCCCTAGAGCCTGGCTTTGGCCACACTCTCGGAAACACCCTTCGTCGAGTACTTCTCTCCTCGATCCCAGGTGCAGCAGTTACTCAGGTGCGCTTCGATGACGCTCTGCATGAGTTCGGAACAATCAAGGGAGTTAAGGAAGACGTTACAGATGTCATCCTTAACCTCAAAGACATCGTGCTCACCTCGCTCTCTGAGGAGCCTGTAACACTTCGCCTTGACGTGACTGGCCCACGCCAGATCACCGCCGGAGACATTCAGACCACCTCAGATGTTGAGATTCTCTCAACCGACCTCTACATCGCATCGGTGAATGGCAAGGGGCGTCTTGCTCTTGACATCACTGTTGAGCAGGGTCGTGGATACTCCTCCGCTGACAAGACCAAGAAGCCTGGCGCCTCTATCGGAGCAATCCCCGTAGATGCAATCTTCGCACCCGTTCGTCGTGTCTCCTTTGCGATCGAGCCGACACGCGTTGAGCAGGCCACAAACTACGACAGCCTCTCAATCGAGATTGAGACCGATGGATCAATCACACCTCGCGATGCGCTTGCGTCTGCCGGTGCGACCCTTGGAAATCTCGTTGAGCTTGTAGCTGATCTCTCCAACGAGGCTCCTCGTCTTGAGCTTGGTGAGGTAGCGGTTGCTCCCTCAACATCTCCCGACTTTGACCTTGCAATCGAGGACCTTGACCTCTCTGAGCGTCCTCGCAACTGCCTCAAGCGTGCTCGTATCGACACAATTGGGCAGCTCATGTCGAAGAGCGAAGATGATCTTCTTGCCATCACCAACTTTGGCCAGAAGTCGCTTGACGAGATCCTCGAGAAACTCGATGAGCGCGGTTTAGCGCTTCGAACCAAGGACTGAGAAAATGCCTACCCCCAAGAAGGGCGGCCACTTCGGTAGTGGCCCGTCGCACCACAGACAAATGATGGCGAACCTCGCATCCTCACTCTTTGAGGCTGGAGCGATTACCACCACCCTGCCAAAGGCAAAGGCTCTTCGCCCATACGCGGAGAAGTTGATCACCAAGGCAAAGAAGGGCGGCGTGCACCGTCAGCGTCTTGTGGTTGCAACAATCAAAGACGAGACAGCAACCCGCAAACTCTTCTCTGAGATTGCACCTCGTTATGCCGACCGCAACGGTGGCTACACGAGAATCTCAAAGCTTGGGCCCCGCCCAGGTGACAACGCGCCGATGGCGCGTATCGAACTTATCTAGTTCTCGCATATAGGTAATTGGGCGCCTCAAACGCCCTGAACCTACGATGTAGTTATGACGCTCTTCGATCCTGCCGCCGAACTCGGCGGCAGTCTCGCGCCCAAAGAGAATTCTTCTGCGCACAGCAATTCCGTCATTATTCGAATGACTGTTGCCTATGACGGCACCGATTTTCATGGCTTTGCGCAGCAGCGGAATCAGCGCACAGTTGCTGGCGAGATCTCCGGAGCATTGAGCAAGGTTCTGAGGGCCGAGATAACTCTGGCCTGTGCGGGGCGAACCGATGCCGGGGTACACGCATGGGGCCAGGTTGTCTCCTTTGGGGCACCCGATGGCACAGACCCAGCGATGCTTGTTGAGAGGCTAAATCGCATGCTCGGATCTGAGATTGCCGTACGCGATGCGAGTATTGCCCCTCTTGGTTTTGATGCGCGCCACTCTGCTCGTGCGCGCACGTACCGCTATACGGTCCTCAACCGATCAACGCCAGACCCATCAATGGCGAGGAGCGCTTGGTGGGTTCCGGAGCCGATAGATATTCATGCTCTTCAACTAGCAGCTACTCCGTTTATCGGGGAGCACGATTTTGCGTCGTTCTGTCGGAAGGGGCCAGAGGGCTCAACCACCGTTAGGCGAGTACTCGAGTCCGAGTGGCACGACCTTGGTGATGGAGTGCTGCGTTATCAGGTAAAGGCCACAGCATTCTGCTGGCAGATGGTACGAGCACTAGTTGGGACGCAGGTAGAGGCCGGAAGAGGTAAGCGTAAGGCTGGGGAGATTCTCTCGATACTTAGGGCAATGGATCGCGCTGCGGCTGGGCAACTAGCACCTCCACACGGGCTTAGTCTTTGGCGAGTTGATTACGAAGACGCGAGTTCCTGAGACGCGAGATTTTGAGATGGGGAATTATGAGAGCCAGATCGAGAATTGGTAGCGCTTCACGTACGAGCGGTGCGCACAGCAAAAGCGCTGGTGCCCTCTCCGCGATAGTTATGGGCCTGGTGTTGGTGGCCGGCGCCTGCGGAGGTGGAAGTGGGCAAGCAGAGAAGGTGTCTTCATCCGGCACGCGTCTACTGGCGGCATCGTCGCTCAAGAGCGGAGCGTCCGATGCAGTCTCTTACTCGGCGGAGAGTTCAGGCGGGGATGGGTCAACCGCTAGAGAGTCCTTTTCGCGCCGCGGGGAGGACTCAGTAGTTACGGCGGAGTACGACTCCGGTGGTCGGCTAGAGGTGAGGCGCGTTGGCGGAGAGTTCTACGTTCTCTCGTCTCTTGACATCGTTGGCGCCACCCCAATGTGGGTGCACGTTGCAAACGACGCGGACCGTACTTTTATTCTTTCGCTACTCGGATCAGATTATGTAGCACCAACCCCCAAAGAGGCCTCCACGATCTTGTCCGGAGGAGTTTTGAATGTAAGAGCGCTCAAAGCAAAAGCGGGGCAGAGAGTATTGACGGTTACAGCTCGATCCGTTGGAGAGCGCCCGAGTGAAATATCAATCGATCGCAGCGAGGCTCTTTTTCTCGGTCGCGTTGCTTCGCTCTGGAGTGGCAAAACCAAGGTAGGCGAGCGAACCTATCGCTCGGCATTGTGGGGAGATGCGGTTCCGGCAATCATGGCTCCGGCTGGGGCCTCGGAGTTCAACGGAGTCTTCGACTCACAGGTGCTTAAATTAGCTGAGCCACTTCGACGTCGTCCGATGACTCTCCCTGCTAATTGGGGGATCCGTGCGGTTGTAGGGCTATCAACAGGGCAGGGAAACGGAGTCTGTCAAGAGGTCTTGACTCTCTACGCTCCGCCCGCTCCTGCGCGAATCTCAGATGATTATTTGGCGGTCTACCTCGAGCCGACAGGTTGCTCAACTCCGCGCGCAAATGGAAGTGCAGATTTTGTAGCAGGCGTAAATGCAGGCTGGATAGGTAAGGCCCCCGATGGCTCAACGATCGGTTCGCTGCAGGTAGAGGGGACATCGCTGCGCTTCCGCACGAGTCTTGATGCGAAGGCTCTCGCTAGCACCCTCGCAGTGTGGGGTCCTCTCTAATTTCGCCAGATCGAATTACACCCACTCGAATTACTGCCTCTCGAGTCTAAAACTGGAAGTAGATAAATGGCTCCGGTGGAGTTCCGGAGAAGACCAAAATCCCAATAAGAGCAGCCCCGAGCATCGCCCCTTGGATAGCCGGCGCCCATAGCGCGAGTGGTCTAAGTGTCGACCGCTTTCTATCTAGAAGGTCCATCACTAAAACAAGTGCACCAAAGCCTCCGACGAGTAGCAGATCTGCCTTCCATGCTCCTGGGTTAGAGCCAAAGAGCCCGCCTGTCGCCATTGAGTGGAAGAAGCTAAACGCATCGCCGATAGTTGCGGATCTAAAGATGACCCATAGCGCAGTAACAAAAGTGAAGGTAGCGAGGATGCTTGGGATGTCGCGCCAACGCGGAGAAGGCGGTGTGCCTCGCGGCTCGTAGGCGCCGCGCGCACGGTGTAATGCAAGGGCAATGCCGTGGAGCGCGCCCCAGATTACAAAGGTCCATGCAGCGCCGTGCCAGAGACCTCCGAGGAGCATCACGATGATCAGGTTTCGGTAGGTTCCGAACCTGCCGCCCTTGTTGCCTCCAAGTGGGATATAGAGATAATCGTGGAGCCAAGACGAGAGTGAAATGTGCCAGGTGCGCCAGAACTGCGTGATGTTTGTTGAGAGATAAGGCGACTCGAAGTTGCGGAAGACCTCGATGCCTAGGAGGCGCGATGTGCCGCGTGCGACATCGGTGTAGCCAGCGAAGTCGCAGTAGATCTGTATTGCGAATGCGACCGCACCAATTGCAAGTGGGATAGTGCCGCGCCCTGTCGTGCGACCGAATACATCGTTGGAGACCTTCGCCACGGTATCTGCGATTACCACCTTCTTGAATATCCCCGAGACGATTAGCACTAACCCCGAGTAGGCCTGCTCCTTTGTCGGGCGCTGCCGCTCAGTGCGAAGTTGGGGGAGTAGGTGCCACGCGCGCTCGATCGGCCCTGCGGCGAGAAGTGGGAAGTAGGCGATAAAGAGTGCGTAGGTGCTTAGTCGCCTCTCCGCATCGAGCCTGCCGCGATAGATATCTACTGCGTATGAGATTTCATGGAACACAAAGAACGAGATTCCTACGGGGAGAATGATTGCCAGCGCTGGGCTGGTCCAGCCAAGACCAATTGCACGAGCAACATGCTCTGCAGAGTCGACGAAGAAACCCGCATATTTGAAGAACGCAAGAATCCCAAGGTTGAAGACAAGTTGTGAAATGAGCCAGGCTCGTTTTGTCCGCTCCCCGCTGGCCTCCTCGATGCGAATGCCGATACCGAAGTCGACCACCGTCGTGGCGGCAAGCAAGATTAGGAAGCGCCAATCCCACCAGCCGTAGAAAACATACGAGGCGATTAGTAGCAGCCGGTTCTGCCCTTTAAGGCGAAGTCGCCAATAGAGAAGTACAACTAGCACTAGTAACGCTATGAATTGAAGCGAGTTGAAACTCATCTCACCAACCCTGGCGCTTTAACTCGGTGGCAACCTCAAGTGAGAAGTCACGCGCTTGGGGTACGAGCAGGTGCTCGGCATCCCTGAAGGCAGTATCAGGCATAGAGCGCGTGCGATCCAAGACCACAACTCCCTCAGACTCCGCTACAGCGGTTACGCGAGTTCTCCATTCGTTGAAGTCCCTTGCTCCGTGTGGGTGGGCATCTATGTAGCCCTGAGTCACAGGCATTAGTACCACGGCTGCCTCGGTCTTTAATGCTTTTAGGCGCCTCAAGGTGCGCCTGAATGCATCGAGTTCTTCTCTCCCTAATGAATAACCGCGCAGTTGCACATCGCGCGCGTATGCGATCTCCCTGAGTTGCATCTTCTTAAGCTTCGCGGGAGGCAGTGGTTTGTATCCAAGGTCAAAAGAGGCGGCCCTTGGTTGCGATCGGTTGGGGAGGCGCGTTGAGAGGTCTGCGCCTGTTAGTACTTTGAGCATTCCATATGGATCGCGCAGCGCAGCACGGTTCTTAGCGAGTGCAGAGAAGGAAGCTAGAGATTGATCTGCGTCGCCGAGAGCGCCGACCCGGGTCTGTCTCGCGTTGTTGTAGCGGTCGATAGTGGATTCACGCCTTGCAGAGTTGAAGTCAAGAGTAGATACTCCCCAGATAATTCTCTGCGGGTGAATTCTCGGCACAACCTCCTCAAGCAGCCATCGCTCCACAACGGTGGTCTGGCCTCCTCCGCCTACCGAGACGTTCTTGATAAAGGGATCTGCAGTCTGCGCTTCGGTCGCGGTATTTGGGGGGAGAGTGTCTGGGGCAATTTTGGATGTGTCGCCGAGCGCTCTTGCAACCTCGCTTGGTACGAGGTCTCTGCCAGACATTGAGGATCCAACAATTGTGATGCTGCTACGAACATTTTGTGCCTGTAGTTGATCCATCTCGCGAACCAAACGCGCTGAGGCTGGCGAGAACCAATCCGCAGGCTCAGGTAGGCGGTTCTCAATGACTCGTGTAGCGCCCTCGGCGAGAAGAATGATTGTTAGGAGCCCAGCGCTCCAAGTTAGGAGTATGCGG
>WLHA01000066.1 GCA_009702955.1 Actinomycetota bacterium | reverse complement strand
GATCGGAGGGCTTCGGACTCCCAGCACTTGAGGCACTCGCTCACGGGTCTCCGCTAATCGCCTCCGATGCAACGAGCCTTCCGGAGGTAGTAGCGGGTGCCGGGATTCTTGTGCCACCGGATCATCCAGCTGCATGGAGTAAAGCAATACTCGACATCCTGACCGATAACACGTTTAGCGATGAGCTCCGGGCTCGCGGGCCAAAGCGAGCAGCGATGTTCTCTTGGGAGGCCTCGGCATTAGCGCACTTCAAGGCATATCAAAATGCCATCGACTCACATTTGGATCGCCAACGCGGCCTGCTCCCATAGACTCAAGAATGTGAGAGTGCTTCTAGATGTATCGGCAGTTCCAAGTAGACCTGTCGGAGCGGGCGTCTACACAATTCAAATAGCGAGATCCCTAGATGCGCACCCCGAGGTTGATCTCCTGTTAGCTGCGCGCAGCGACGATGAGCAGCGTTGGAGCGAGATCGCGCCAAACTCAACGGTCGCCGCAGAGGTACCCACAAGCAGGCCTCAACGTCTTCTTTGGGAGCAGAGTAAAGCTCCAAAGCTCGCTAAGCGTATGAACGCAGAGCTATGGCATGGGCCTCACTACACGATGCCGTCACGCCTTGATATCCCGTCAGTCGTAACGATTCATGATCTGACATTCTTTGATCACCCCGAGTGGCACGAGAGACAAAAGGTCTTATTTTTTCGACGAATGATCCGCCGCTCTGCAAGAAATGCATCTGCACTAATCTGCGTTAGCCAGCACACGAAGGACCGACTCACTGCAGTACTCGATCCGAGTATTCCGATCCATGTCGCTTCGCATGGCGTCGACCACGCACGCTTTCGACCTCTTAACCGGCCCGAAGAGATCGAGGCTGATCTCAGTCTTCTCGCGCATAATGGCATTCATCCGCCTTACGTAGCATTTGTCGGGACCCTTGAGCCGCGCAAGGACATACCTTCGCTAGTCGAGGCCTTCGCGCAGATTGCTGATGACTATCCAGACCTACGTTTGGTAGTAGCGGGGTCTGACGGTTGGGGCGCTAAGGAAGTGCGCGACTCTGTCGCACGCAGTGGATACACAACAAGGATTCTTAGGCCCGGTTATCTCCCTGCGGAGGTACTCGCACCGTTCTTACGCAGAGCATCGGTGGTCGCCTATCCGTCATTGGAGGAGGGATTTGGATTACCAGCTCTCGAGGCACTCGCCTCTGGCGCCCCAGTTGTAACCACCACAGGATCCGCTATGGCGGAGGTATGCGGGGATGCTGCGCGCTTGACTCCCCCAGCGACACCAAGAGAATTAGCCGCAGCGATCGCTGGTTTACTAGACGACCAAACAGTGGCAGACCAACTTCGCGTAGCAGGGCCGGAGCGGGCCTCAATATTTACTTGGGAGCGGGCAACTGCCAACCACATCCTGGCCTACCGTGACGCTACGGAGCAGGTCTTTAAGCGAGCAGGGAATTAGGCAGGGAAAATGGCCATGAAGGTATTAGTAACTGGATCACTCGGCTTTGTGGGCCCTTACCTGACATCTCACCTTGAGTCATCAGGCGATGAAGTAACCGGCCTTGATCGAGCGGGCCCAGAGGCATTCGATATCACAGACGCTGCAATGGTGCGCGAGCATTTTATGAGTGCTTCTCCCGAAGTCGTCTACCACTTAGCGGCACTAAGCCATGTAGGGGAATCTTGGTCCGCTCCAGAGGTGCAGTTCCGTGTTAACGCTGAGGGCACCCTCAACGTGCTCGCCGCATGTGCATCTCTCGGGGTGCGCAGAGTCGTTGTGATTGGTTCCTCGGAGGAGTACGGCACCGTTGATGCATCGACACAACTCGCAGATGAGTCCACACCCCTTAAACCTGTCACCCCTTACGGTGCAGCCAAGGCTGCTGCCGAGATACTCGCGCTGCAGATGGAGCGGGCAACTGACCTAGAGGTTGTCTGCGTGCGTCCATTCCCCCATACCGGGCCTGGCCAGACCGAGCGATTCTTAGTACCGGCCCTCGCAGGTCGCATCGCCCAGGCCGAACGCGATGGAGGCGCCGAGGTGGTTATGGGCTCACGACACCCCATGCGCGATCTCTCCGACGTGCGCGATGTTGTGCGCGCTTATCGTCTGCTCGGGCTCAGCGGAGAGAGTGGGCGCGCATACAACGTCTGCTCAGGAATCAGCACTTCAGTGGGCTCTATTGCAGACATGCTCGCCGCAGCGTCGACTAGCGAGATCACTTTCGTCACCGACCCTGCACTTGTGCGAGCGATCGAGCCTCCACCACTTATTGGAGACGCTCAGCTACTTAAAGAGCACACCGGATGGGAACCAGAGTTCACGCTCTCAGAGACTCTTCGCGATGTTCTCGCTACAAAAAGGTCTGTTGCTCTGTAACTAGTTCGGAGGGTTCGATCGGAGCCGCCTCTAATAGTGGCCCCCCTTGACGATCAAGCCAACCGAGCAGAGTCGCTACTGCTCTCGGGTCGTGGCGAAGTCGGTGACCCGCATGGTAGACAAACCGAATATCTGCAGAGCCATGCGCGTCAGAGAGTTCTATGGCATCGGTGGGGGCCACGATGGTGTCATCAGATCCATGAAGAATCAAGAACGGTCGGTCTCCAAGTTTTGAGGCAGCAACTAACGGGGCGAACTCTTTTATCTCTCTCGTCCAACTCGCTGTATCGCTAGGGGCATCGGGCTTGCGGAAAACACCCATACGACGTGCATGAGTAAGGAAGCGCGCTGGATCGCGTAGCCAGTCGTTCAAGTTCGAGTGAGCCGCAAGAGTCGCGACTCCACGCACACGCGAATCCTCTGCTGCGCAGCAGATCGAGAGCGATCCACCGAGCCCAGCGCCGATCAACCACACCTCGGTAACTTCGGGGCGTGATGCGACCTCATCTATCGCGCAGCGCAGGTCATCCATCCAACCAGAGATCGAGAAGTCTCCGTCAGACCCTCCGGTACCGCGGAAATTGAAGGTCAACACCTCCCAGCCAACTTCCTTAGCAATACGATCGGCCAACCCTGGGAAGGTCAATCCAGACGCGATGCGCCCGCGTGGTGGCTGCGGGAAACCGTGCGAGAGAACGATTCCTGGCACCCGTCGCACTCCACTCGGGAGAGCCCAATGCGCGGCAAGGCGAATTGTCTCTTCACCGTTGTCGCCACTCGATACCTCTATATGGTCGTCCACTGAACCGGCCCCTTCGGCACGCTTACTTCGGTCTCGCTAAGCACCACGACCAGCCGCTCTTGGTAGCGACTATCAGAAGTTAGAGACTCTCTGAATCTTGAGCTTCGCGGATGCTGCTATGCGGCTTGTACCCACGGTTGCGCGCTTCGTTGAGGGTATCCGGGCCAAAGCAAATAAAGCGCTCTGACTCCATCAACTCATCGATGATTGCCTTATCGAGGCCAGGGAGATCAAGGTCGTAAACGATTTGGGAACGCTTGTCCCCGACATACTGAAACTCTTCAAAACGTATTGGTCGGCTCATGGCATAGAACCCTAGCGAGAGGAGATGCGCAAGGCGCGACTCGCGCGGGCCTTAGGCACCGGTTGCTGCTTCGCCATCGTCCGCGGGTTGCCCGAGAGCACCAACCCTGCCCAGATAAGCGGTTAAGAGATCGAGGACAGCCTCAACCTGCTCGCTGAGAAATACCGCTACTGAATCACCAGCATCTAAAGCGTCTTCTCCGCTCTCGCTCCCTTCGTCGCCGCTCTCTTCACTCCGAGTTGAGCCAGGAGCAGGGATCGACGTCTTAGCGAGCACGAAGTCGAGAGCATCTACCACGAGCGGCTCTCCGCTATCCCCAGACGCAGTACCACGCGCTACCCCTACAGAGACGAGGTACTCGAGCGCGGCATCGAGAATGACGCGCACATCGTCATAGGTGAGCGTCGCGGCAACTATCGAGTCGAGGTTCGCAACTACATACTCGTACGCATCATCAGGGTCGATGACTGCCAGTGGAGGCAACTCTTGCATTCGCTGGGCCTCACGAAAAATTAAGACCGCAGCGATTACAAGAATTACAGCGAGTACAAGAACCGCTATGAGGAGTGCCATATCGGCGGAGAGCGTCGAGGTTCGCTAGGTACAGACCTCGACGCCCCGACTCAGATTCCGATTCGCTGTGCTAGAAGCTCGCGGTGGTAAGTAGCGTCACCAAGGAGAATCTCGCTGCTCTTCGCACGCTTGAAGTAAAGGTGCGCAGGGTGCTCCCATGTGAATCCGATTCCACCGTGGATCTGGATGTTCTCAGCGGTTGCGTGGAAATACGCGTCTGAGCAGTACGCCTTCGAGAGGCTCGCGACTACTGGCAACTCTTCGTTGTCCTCGCCGGCTGCCCATGCGGAGTAATACGCAGCGCTCTTGGCCGACTCGACCTCGAGGAGCATGTCCGCACATTTGTGCTTGATGGCCTGGAAGGACCCGATCGGGCGTCCGAACTGAACTCGTACCTTCGCGTACTCAACGGACATGTCGAGGACGAACTGAGCGCCACCAGCCATCTCGTTGCTAAGGCATACCGCAGCCTGGTCAAGTGTCTTGGAGAGTGCAGACCATCCCTGGCCGGCGGCACCAAGCGGAGTGGCCTTTACGCCAGCAAACTCGAGCTTGGACTGCTTGCGGGTTTGGTCCATTGTCGCGAGTGCGGTACGTGTAAGGCCCTTAGCGTCGCCTGCAACCGTGAAGAACGAGATCCCGGCCTCACCACTGGTACCAGCGGTACGAGCGGCAACGACAATGAGGTCTGCGTTGTTTCCGTCGATGACGAACATCTTCGTGCCATCAAGGACCCAAGAGCCGCCATCCTCGCGTGCGACCATCGTGATGCCATCAGCGTCCCAACGACCATTTGGCTCTGTGAATGCAAGCGTGGCGATGGTCTCACCAGAAGCGATCCCAGGCAGAAGTGCTGCCTTCTCATCCGAGGTACCGGCGTTGAGGATCGCGTTTGTAGCGAGAGCAACAGTCGCAAAGTAAGGAGAGCAGAGAAGGCGTCGGCCTTGCTCCTCAAAGACAATGGCTAGCTCCACGAAAGAGAAGCCCTGTCCACCAAACTCCTCAGGGATGTGAAGACTCTGCAGACCAAGCTCATTGGCCATCTGCGCCCAGACGTTGGGGTCGTATCCGACCTCAGTGTCCATGAGGCGACGTACCTCTTCCTCTGAGCTCTTCTCCTCCATGAATCGACGTACTACGTCGCGGAGTTGGTCTTGCTCCTCTGAGAATGCAAAGTTCATTTGGTGTTTCCTCTCTTAGCGGGGTTCGCGCGGGAGCCCAAGCACCCGCTCGCCGATGATATTTCTTTGGATCTCACTCGCGCCTGCGTAGATTGTCTCTGCGCGACTCGACATGAAAATTTGGTGGAAATCTTCTAGTTCGTACTCGCCATTTCCCTCGCTGGCAACGAGTAGTGCATCTGTTCCTAAGACATCCATTGCACGCTCGCCAAGTGTGCGATGCCAGTTGCTCCAGAAAAGTTTGCCGATACTGCTTGAGGGGCCTATAACTCCCCGACTCACAAGATCAGTAAGCATACGCATTCCGTTGTACTTCATGATCTGAACCCCAATATAGGAGTCTGCAAGATCCTGACGAGTAGTCGCTTCTTTACTGCGGCCGTTGCCCTGAGCCACCTCGATGATCTCACGCAACTCTCGCTGGAAGGCGAGCTGCTGGCTCATAAATGCAGTACCACGCTCGAATCCGAGGGTCGCCATTGCCACAGCCCAGCCATCGCCAACCTCACCGAGTACAAGGTCTGCGGAGGTTCGGGCATCGCTGAAGTAAACCTCGTTGAACTCAGCCGAACCCGTCATCTGGCGAAGGGGGCGAATCTCAACGCCGGGCTGATCCATCGGCACGAGTAGATACGAGAGTCCTTTGTGGCCAGTTGATCCAGCCTCAGTACGTGCAACTACGAAGCACCACTGCGCGCGATGAGCAAGAGTCGTCCAGACCTTCTGCCCATTGATGACCCACTCATCACCATCTCGAACTGCGCGTGTTGCAACGTTTGAGAGATCCGAACCAGCATCGGGCTCTGAGTAGCCCTGGCACCAGAGTTCGTCGACGCTCTGAATCTTCGGGAGAAAGCGGCTCTTCTGCTCGTGGGTTCCGTATGCAATCAACGTAGGTGCAAATAATCCCTCTCCGAAGAAAGAGATTCGCGCCGGCGCATTTGCCTTCGCGTACTCCTCGTTGAAGATGACCTGCTGCGAGAAGTTGAGGTTGCGCCCTCCGTACTCCTCTGGCCACGACATTCCAACCCAGCGGTCGCGCCCCAACGTGCGCTCCCATTCAATGCGGGTGTCCCAGCCTCGCTCATCTGCCGGGCCTCCGCGCCCACCGAGCGCTGCGAACTCGCCGACAAGGTTCTCGGACAGCCAGGTCCGAACCTCATCACGAAATGCTGCCTCAGCCGAGGTGTCACGGAAGTCCACGGGGGCGACGCTACCGGACTAAGCCATTGCCATACCAACGCGGCGGGGGCAGCGAATTAGAGACTCCAAACTCCGGCTTCCGGCGCCGTTCGCCGATCGCCATTACCCTTTGCGGCATGCCAGAGCCTAAGGACTACACACCCACCGGACCTGCCCACTACGAGGACACCTTGGTGCGGGTTGATCGCTTCGTCGTCGGGCCCGTCGAGAACAATGTCTTC
>WLHA01000065.1 GCA_009702955.1 Actinomycetota bacterium | reverse complement strand
CTTGACTCTATGGAGTCAATCTCTGCATCATCGTGCATTGGATCATGATGGAATAGGGCCAGACTTCTGACATGCCCAGAAATGGCTACTTTTACCGCATAATCAACACTGCTATGGCCCCAGTGCCGCTTCTCCGGGTACTCAGCGAGTGTGTGTTGAGCATCGTGGATTAGTAGGTCTGCTCCATTGCATAGGTCGATTACATCCTGGGGAACAAAGTCGTCTTCATCGAGCGCGCAGCATCCTGGTCCGTGGTCAGGCATGTAGACAACCGACACATCGCCGCAGTCAACGCGAAAAGCAAGTGTCGGTCCGGTATGGCGAACAGCGAGAGCAGTGACGACTGCGTCTCCGATTCTGAAACTCCCTGGAGATACGTCGTGGAATCGGACGCTCGCTCCTAGCTCCGCTGGAGTAATTGGAAAATATGGAGGCCCCATAAATCGTCCAACCATCTCCGAGAGTGGAGCCTCACCGTGATCGGGTCCGTAAATATCAACTTCACTGCCGAGCTGATGGAGAGGTTTAAAGAATGGGAACCCTTGAACATGATCCCAGTGGAGATGAGTTAGTAGAACGGAGCCCCTCCACTCAGCTGCATTGCCTGAGGCAATTAGCGAATCCCCATAGGTTCGCAGACCTGTTCCAAGATCAAGAATGATGGGGTCTGCTCCGGGGATCTCGATCACGGCGCAGGAGGTATTGCCGCCGTAGCGAGCGAGCGCGGGATCATCGCAAGGCGTTGAGCCGCGTACCCCATAGAAAGTGACGTTCATCCCCCCGGACATAAGGAATAGGACGTTACCGGCATAGGTAGGTGTTGCGAAAGTGGCAGATGTCAAATGTGACATGTGTCTTCTGAGGGCGTCTTGAGGGGGTGTCTTGAGGGGGCGTCTCGCGCTGGTGCGATCTGACCTATTTATACCGACTGCTGATGATTTACCGGCCGCCAGACGGCGCAAATATCGCGCTCTACATGGGTTTGCTCTGCCGCTTAGGAGAGGACTCGCTTGCGAAATCCAGTGACGCCGAGTCTCCCAAGAAGGAGCGAGAACCCGATCAGTGCTGGGTAGACGGCCCAGAGGCTCATATGGGGGGTCGGGGTAAGAGCTGCTCGGAAACCCTCTGACATATAGACCAGTGGGTTCGCGAGCGTCAGGATCTGCAGCCAGGGCACGCCAAAAGCCTTGACGCCGCTGAGCGCTGACCATGGGTAATAGACCGCTCCGAGAAATGTGATCGGCAAGACGATTACACCAAAAAGCATGGGCACCTGACGCGGCTCGAACTTCGTACCGAAGTAAAGGCCGAGTGACGCAGCGGTGATCGCAGATAGAGGTGCGAGCGTTAGCAGTTCGAGCCACTTGATCTGAAGGTGAACCGGAGTCGCTGGGACTATCGCTGCGATCGGGAATACCAGTACTGCAGCAATGAGTCCGTTGATGGCTCCGTTCGCGATCTTCTCGACGCCAACCATCCCAACTGGCAATGGAGCAAGCACACGATCCTCAATCTCTCGCGTGAATCCAATCTCATTCACTAGCGGGAGGGCTACAGATTGAATGCCCTGGAATATCACGGCGAGTCCAATTACCCCTGCAATTAGTTGCGTACTAAACGCCGCGGCTGCCGCTCCTCCACCGCCTACGCCCTGACCAATTTTCGGGAATACATAGGCGAAGACAAATACCAGCATGAATGGCTGGAGCAAGGTGCGTGGAATGAACTCCTTAAGCGACTTGCGGAGAACAGTTAGGTCGCGGAGCAACAAGGCGCGAAATGCAGTCCACGAAGCCTTCGATGCTGATCGTGTCGCTATGGGCGTAGATGTTATTGATGTAGTTGATATTGATGGAGTTGGTTCGGTCGCGTTAGCCATCAGTCCCGCAGGTCCTTCCCCGTCAAGTTAATAAAGACTGTCTCAAGTGTTGGTTCTGCAATCGAGAGGTCGGTGACGGTGAACCCGGCCGCGTCGGCGGTCGCAATTACGATCGGAAGAACTCCACCCACCCCCGATACCTCTAATACAACAGCGTTATCGACACAGCGAGCGGTCGAAGCGCCAGGCACCTTCGTGCGCAGCACCTCGCTTAGCGCCTCAAGATCTCCTTGAGCGGAGACGGTTACTACCGTGTCAGCGCCGACAGACTTCTTCAGCGCCTCGGGTGTATCAAGAGCTAGCAACTCGCCATGATCAATGATGGCGATGCGGGCACAGAGTTGGTCTGCCTCCTCCATGTAGTGAGTGGTCAACAAAATTGTCTGACCATCTCTATGCAGGTCGCCGAGAATCTCCCAGAGCGCTAGGCGGCTCTGCGGATCGAGACCGGCGGTTGGCTCATCAAGAAAAAGGATTGAAGGCCTATGCATAATCGCGCGGGCGACCATCAGCCTCTGCGCCATTCCACCTGAGAGAGCGAGCACAGGAGCAGTTGCGCGCTCTGTTAGACGAAATACCTCTAGTAACCGATCCGCCTCACGTCGCGACTCCTTCGCCCCCATTCCAAAGAAGCGACCGTGGAAATAGAGGTTCTCCCGAACATCGAGGGATCGGTCAAGAGTATTGGACTGCGGAACTACTCCGATGACCTGCTTCACAAGTGCAGGGTGCTCGCTAACCTCAACTCCACCAACCCATGCTCGACCGCTGGTAGGAACAACTCGGGTCGTGAGCATGCCTGCGGTCGTTGTCTTACCTGCACCATTTGGGCCAAGTAGGCCAAATATCTCGCCTTGCTTTACATCAAGGTCGAGCCCGTTTACTGCACGAATATCTCCTGGATAGACCTTTGTAAGGCCCTCGGTTCGTATAACTGTCTCGGACAAATGCACTCCAGTGCGATTAATTCGTTTAAGTGTCCTGATGCTAGACCTCGACAGCCCAACGCACGCCACGGGGGCCGACTAACTTCTGCCCTCATGACGACACCTTCACAAACAAACCCCTCACGCATAACCGCAAACGGAATCGATATCGCTTACCTAGAGGCGGGACCCAAAGATGGGCCCCTTGCTCTCTGCCTGCATGGGTTCCCCGACCACGCACCCACATGGCGCTATCTCATGCCGCTTCTCGCAGATGCTGGTTACCACGCAGTTGCGCCGTGGCTTCGCGGTTATTCACCTACCGGACTAGCCGCTGATGGCAACTACCAGGTCGCGTCGCTTGCACTTGATGCGCTTGCACTTGCAGATCAACTTGCCGGAGATAACGAAGCCGTCATCATCGGGCACGACTGGGGAGCGATTACAACGCATACCGCGGTAGCGCATCGCCCTGATCGCTTCTCAAAGATGGTCGCCATTGCAGTTCCTCACGCACTAGCGATGGGCGCTTACCTGATGGAGCCCGAGCAGCTAAAGCGGATGTGGTACCAGTTCTTCTTCCAGATGCCTACAGCCGATTTTGTGGTGCCGATGAACGACTTCGCAATCATCGACAAACTCTGGGCTGATTGGTCTCCCGGGTATACCCCTGACGCGCAAGACATGCGCGCGCTCAAGGACACGCTTGCATCTCCTGGCACTCTCACGGCAGCGCTGAACTACTACCGCTTCGTCCACGGAACACTCGTCAACGACCCCGCTCTGGATGCAGTGCAGGCAGGGTTTATTTCTCCGATCACTATTCCTGCGCTCTACCTTCATGGAGCCGATGATGGATGCATGGGCGAGCAACTCGTGAAAGAGGACGAACTGCGACCTCACTACCTCGGCGGGCTCGATGTTGCTGTCATTCCAGGTGCCGGTCACTTCTTGCACATTGAGAAGCCAGAGTTAGTAAACCCAATGATTATGGAGTTCTTGAAGAAATGAATGAGCGCGGGTCGATGACACTAAATACGGTCATGCTCTCCCTCACCCTGCTTGGCGTAGCTGGCGTGGTGATCGTGGCGATCGCTATGGCTTTTGCAGGCTTCACTGGTTTTGGCGTGATTGTTCTCGCTCTATTCGCCGTGCAAGCTGGGTATGGATTCATGCTCTACCGCAAACTCCCAGCCGCCACGAAGCTAGGCAACCCGAGCAAACCGAGCGAAGACGTCTCCTGATTTAACTTGAGATAACCGTTACAGGTTTACCTCAACTTATGGGGAGTTAGCCGTAAGTTAGGCCTTCGACTCGTATGGGCGCTGACGCGGCTTTGCAGCCTCTCGCTTAGGAACCATCACCTTACGGCGGAAGTAGCAGACCTCTTCTCCGTGCTGGTTGTACCCAAACGTCTCGACAGTTACAACACCACGATCAGTCTTGCTCGAAGACTCTCGCTTCTCAAGCACCTTTGTCTCTGCGTAGATCGTGTCGCCATGGAAAGTGGGTCGCTTGTGCTGCAGTGTCTCTATCTCGAGGTTTGCAATCGCCAATCCGCTCACATCTGGAACACTCATTCCAAGTACTAGCGAGTAGACGAGGTTGCCGACAACAACGTTCTTGCCAAACTGTGTCTGGGTCTCCGCAAACCACGCATCCGTGTGCAGCGGGTGGTGATTCATCGTCATCATGCAGAACAGATGATCATCAGCCTCTGTGATCGTCTTCCCTGGCCAGTGCTTGTATATGTCGTCAATCTCGAAGTCTTCGTAGTACCGACCAAATGGGCGCTCATGAATTGTCATGGGGCGATCATGCCAAAACTTGGGAGTGAACGCTCAAAGGAGGTGCAATTCTTGGTCTCCTCCCGCCCCGAAGCGATGCTGCACGGCCAAAATAGGGCTCGGGTTTAACGGGGTGGTTTCGCTAGAGGCCGGTTGCCCCACTCGGGAAGCCGCTTGGCGGTGAAGCAGGCGCAAAGGTTGACCAGTCCACATCGCAACCAGCGGAGACCGGACCGCCCGCTTTCTTAATTGTGTCTAAGAGGGTCGGCACATCACGCCCGATCAAGACATTGACCATGCCTGCTCGAACATTTGGGTCCTTCGCTAGACCATCGGAGAGGCACTGAATGTCTGCATCTACAACTCCTGGTAACCCAATCGCGATCTGACCCTTTAAGAGTGTCGAGATCTTGAAGCATGACTCTTTGGAGATCGAGGCTCCTAGACGCTTCGCAGCCGCTGCGTTATCGGCCTCTAGGAGGGTTCTCACCTGCCTGGACGTTGCACCTGTCGCTGGATCAACCCCTGCGCTGTTCAATTTATTGACACCAATGGCATCGACTGTGGACTCAGCGAAGCATCGGGCCTCAGTAGCTGTGATTGGAGTTGAGTCAGCCTTGTATCCGACGAGCAGGCCGTCTACATACTCTCCGCGAGTGAAATTTGTAGAGGCGCTATCGCTGCACGCGGATAGCAGTAGAACTGCACATAACGAGATGAGCAACGGGAGTCTTCTGAGCATGATTTAAGTGTCCTTAGAAGTAGCGGTATTGCCCTCGGGGCTAGAGCCTACGGTCTCGAGCCCAGAATTATGGATCGCTATTGCATACCGCATCAAAGAGGCGTGACTACTCCTCTACCGAATACCGCTTGAGGAGTCCACGTGCGATAACCGTTCGCTGAATCTCATTCGTGCCCTCGCCAATAATCATCAGCGGCGCATCCCGGAAATATCGCTCTATCGGCAGTTCCGTTGTGTACCCGACCCCGCCGTGGATTCTCATCGCCTCAGTAGCAATATCAAGGGCGGCCTCGCTAGCGAATAACTTCGCCATGCCCGCCTCAACCTCGGCCCGGCCGGTCTCTGCTCTGAGTCTGGCCGCATGCTCCGTGAGGAGGCGCGCTGCAAGCAACTGAGTCCCCATATCCGCGAGCTTGTGCGCAATCGCCTGGTGGGCCGCTATCGGCTGGCCAAATGTCTGCCGCTGCTGGGCATACTTAATCGACGCCTCAAATGCTGCACGAGCAACCCCAACCGCTCTCGCAGCGATGTTGATACGACCGACCTCCAGACCACTAAGAATCGCGGCGAGCCCTTTGCCGACACCCTCATCCCCGCCAAGCACTGCACTCGCTGGAACACGATGGGCGTCGTAGACCATCTCGACAGTCTCTAAACCCTTGTAACCAAGTTTGCCGATGCTTTTGCTAACGCTTATTCCGCCAAAAGTGGCTCCGGGGTCTTTCTCGACCATGAAGCAAGTAATGCCTTCCTCGGTGCGTGCGGCGAGTGCTACCAACCCTGCGCGCTCTCCATTTGTTACCCATGCCTTCGTGCCGGTTATTACATACTCATCGCCGTCTCGCACTGCGCGGCAGGAGATATTCCTCGTATCCGATCCCGCATCAGGTTCGGAGAGAGATAGACAACCACGCATCTCGCCAGTAACCATCCGCGGCAACAAAGTCGAGCGTTGCTCATCGGTTCCGTGGGCCACAAGCAGCCCGGCTGCAATGTGGTGGGTATTTATGACGCCAGAGAGCGACATCCATCCGGCAGCAAGTTCCTCGATAACCGCTATATAAGCGAGTAGATCGAGCCCTAGGCCTCCATACTCCTCCGGCACCGTGATGCCAAAGAGGCCCATCTCCTTCATCTGCTCAACCAGAGCCTCCGGGTATTCGTCGGCATGCTCGAGGGCAGAGGCCACAGGCATCACCTCTCGCTCCACCCACCTGCGAACCAAGGCTTGCAACTCGGCGCGAATCTCTGGGTCAGTCGCTGGGGCAGTCACTGTGGAGATTGATTTAGCGCTCATCCCTTGAAGGCTACTAATAACGAGCCGGTAGCCGCCCTAGGAGAAAATGTGGCCCGAGGGGTTAAGTT
>WLHA01000064.1 GCA_009702955.1 Actinomycetota bacterium | reverse complement strand
CGGCATAGATGGACTCGCGTTTATTGATCTAGAGAGTGCGGATGTCGTGCGCCACCGCATAGTTGCCGACATTGTTGATGCCTACGAACGGAACTCGAAATGATTGAGGTCTTTGCCGCAGATGAGCAGAGCGAAGTAGAGATTGATGTACTGCGTTGGACGCGTCTTGCGCGCCTAGTAATCGCCGAGGAGCACGTTCCAGGCGATGCTGAACTCTCTTTGATTTTTGTTGATGTCCAGTCGATGACGGACTTAAACGTGCGCTTCCACGAGGGGACCGGCCCCACCGATGTGCTGGCTTTCCCAATGGATGACGACATCGTCATTGGTGGGCGCCAACCCGATCAAGGAGGGCGAGGCCCAGGTGCACCCGCGGAGGCAAGTGAACCTCCTGCACTCATCGGCGATGTTGTTGTCTGCCCCCGAATCGCTCAGGCCCAGGCCCCCGAGCATGGATTCACCACCGATGAGGAGATTGCGCTCCTCGTAGTGCATGGGGTTCTGCACCTCCTTGAGTACAACCACGAAGAGCCCGGAGAGGCTGCAGTAATGCAGCAGCGGGAGCGTGAACTTCTAGCCCGCTTTAGCGAGACCGAGCGATTTAGTCCGGATGAAGCGAAGAATGCCGATGAGAAACTTTCATAGGTAGGATGACCCTCAAATGAATCATCTAGCTAACCCCAAGACGCCTCGGCCAGCCATAGCGCTCGCCCTGCAATCAGTTTTCACGAAGAACGTAGAGTCGAATTTTGGTGAGTCCAGTTGACCAATGTTGAGTGGCTGATGCTCGGAGGAATAGTTCTCCTATTCCTTTTCTCAACGCTGTTGGCCCTCTCCGAGACGGCCTTCACACGTACTAATCGAATTCGCGCTATTGCACTAGAAGAAGAGGGCAAGCCGGGTGCGGCTCGCCTTGTGGTGATGCTCCAGCACCCGGAGCGCACCCTTAACTCGCTGCTCTTCTTGCTCCTCCTTTCGCAACTCACAAGCGCGTCGTTGCTCGGTGTTGTGCTTGAGCGCAAGGCAGGAAGCGCTGGATTAGTCATTGGTTTAGCGCTCCAAATCGTTGTTTATTATGTGCTTGGTGAGGTTGCTCCTAAGACCTATGCAATCCAGCACCCTGAGCGCGCAGCCCTTCGAGTCTCCGGGTTCCTTTACGCGATAACGAATTTCTGGCCACTGCGGAAGATGTCGAGAGGGCTAATAGGCCTTGCGAATATTCTGCTCCCCGGTAAGGGCTTAAAAGAGGGGCCATTCGTCACGGAGCAAGACCTTCGTATGATGGCCGACGTAGCCGCCGATGATGCTGAGATTGAGCATGACGAGCGCGAGCTCATTCACTCCATATTCGAGTTTGGCGACACTGTCGTTCGCGAAGTTATGACTCCTCGCCCGGACATGATCGGGATTGAGGTTGAGTCAACTCTCGAGGCAGCACTAAATACGGCGATAAATGAAGGACTCTCAAGACTCCCGGTATACGAGGGAACTACTGACGAGGTCGTAGGGATTATTTACCTGAAGGACCTAATCCGTAGGTCGCGGTCTTCGGAGAGTCCTGCGACGATTCGCGAGATGCTTAGACCTGCCAAGTTCGTGCCTGAACAGCAGAAGGTCGCCAAGCTCCTAAAGGACATGCGGACTGAGCGCTTTCATATGGCGATGGTTGTGGATGAGCACGGCGGCACAGCCGGGCTAGTTACTCTCGAGGATCTCGTCGAGGAGATTGTCGGAGACATAACCGATGAGTACGACGCTGTTGAGCCGAGCCTCGAGAGGCTAGAGGGCGGCGGGATCCGCGCCCCTGGGAATACCCCAATCGATGAGGTTGGTGAGGCGCTCGGCATGGATCTCCCAGATGAAGAGTCCGACACGCTTGCCGGACTTGTTTTTAATGTTCTCGGACGTGTCCCGGAGCAGGGTGAGGAGTTTCCATTCCAGAACTTCAAGTTCAGGGTCGAGCGCATCGAGCGCCGACGGATAAAGAGCGTTGTCATTGTTCCCATCGTCGCCGTCGTCTCGGCTGATGAGGCTAACTAGTGAGTGATTCGAGTAACAGAGACCAGCCAATTGAGCCAGTAGAGCCGATATTTCGTAGTGGATTTGTGAGCCTTGTCGGGCGTCCCAATGTTGGAAAATCAACACTCGTAAACAATGTGGTTGGGCGCAAAGTATCCATAGTCTCTGACAAGCCCCAGACAACCCGAACAAAGATCCGTGGGGTACACACGACATCTTCTAGTCAGATTGTTCTGCTCGATACCCCCGGTATTCATAGGCCTCGAACTCTCTTAGGGGAGCGGTGTAATGAGCGCTCCGTGCAGACTCTGCGCGAGGTCGATGTTGTCTGCCTGCTAGTTGAGGCCGACTCGCCGATCGGTCCGGGAGACAGATTTATCGCCAACCTCGTCAAGGAGTCGCGCACTCCTGCGATCCTTGTCGTCAACAAAGTTGATCTAGCTGATGCCGCGGCGGTTGCTAAGAGACTCAGCGACTCATCGGGCCTAGCGGATTTTGCGGCATTTGTGCCGATCTCGGCACTCACAGGAGATGGCGTAGACCTCCTTGTGGCTGAGATCAATGCGAGGCTCCCTGAGGGCCCCGAGTACTACCCAGGCGGCGTGGTTACAGACCAGCCTGAGGCCGTTCTCGTTGCCGAGCTCGTGAGGGAGAAGCTGCTCGCAATTGCCCGTGAGGAGTTGCCGCACTCAATAATGGTTACTGCAGAGGCCTTCGAGGAGGAAGAGCAGGAGTCTTTCAACCGGCGAGGTCGCAAGGTTGAAGGTAGTGAAGAAGGTAGTGAAGAAGGCGGCCAAGACGGGGAGTCGAGTGCCCCAGAGAAGGAAGAAATCCTTAGATTCCGGGTCACAATCCGTGTGGAGCGGGATTCTCAGAAGGGGATTGTGATCGGTCACAAGGGCTCGGTGCTACGCGATGCGGGCACCGCCGCACGCGTTGAGGCCGAGCAACTCCTTGGTGCTCGGGTCTACATAGAGAACAAGGTCAAGGTGGACCCCAACTGGCAGCGCAGAGGGCATGCCCTCGACAGGCTCGGTCTCTAGAAAGAACCGGTCGGTCCCATAGCAGAACTTTGCTCTCGGGAGTGTGATTTAGAGCTGTGATTTACGGCTCCATCTTTTAGTCAACAGAGTGCCTAATTCGCTCCCCTACAAGTTGCCGTTTCAGTGCCGTTCGCCGCTAGAGTCCTCAACGCGTAAGGGAAGTATGACCCGGGGATTAGAGCGTCACCGGCTACCAAACGCGTGAGGATGACGGAATGAGTCGATTGCTCGGGTTGAGGAAGGTGCGCCGAGGCGCACTGATTCTTGCTGCCCCATTATTTCTGGCGGCCTGCGCAAACGAGAACGGCCAGAACCCAATGAACCCCGCCGGTGAGACGGCGAAGAAGATCGACAACCTGATCAATCCGATCTTCATCATCGCTATAGCGGTTGGAATCGGCGTCGTCGGGATGACGCTCTTCATTGCGCTTCGTTTTCGCGATAAGGATGGAAAGCGCAACCCTAAGCAGACACATGGAAACTCTGTGCTTGAGATTGGCTGGACAATTCTTCCGGCACTGATTCTCGCAGTTATTGCTGTACCAACAGTCGCAACAATTTTTGAACTTGCAAAGACTCCACCGAAAGCCGAGGCCCTGCAGATCACAGTGGTCGGTAAGCAGTGGTGGTGGGAGTTTCAATACCCGAAGGGTCAAGCCAAGTTTGGTATTGATACTCCGGTAGTTACCTCGACGATGATGCACGCTCCGGTTGGGGCAAAGATCACGGTGCGCGAGCAGTCAGATAACGTGCTTCACTCCTTCTGGGTCCCCGAGCTTGCGGGTAAACGAGACGTAGTTCCCGGGCGAACCAATGTGCTCTCTTTCTCAGCCTCAGAAAAGCCTGGGGTGTTTCGTGGAGCCTGTGCTGAGTACTGCGGGTTGTCTCACGCAAACATGAAGTTCTGGGTAATCGTCGACTCCAAGGCCGATTTTGCCAAGTGGATAGCCGGCCAGAAGAAGGGCCCAGCCCAGGAGTACGCAGGCAAGGTCCAGGAACTCACTGCCAAGAAATACCAGTGCGTCAACTGCCACGTATTTGATTCCACCTCAACACCTGCCTACGGCCCAAACTTGACCCACCTCGCGAGTCGAGAATATTTCGCCGGAGGCATGTATAAGACCAACCGGGCGAACCTGCTCCGTTGGGTAAAGAATGCTCCGTCAATGATTCCGATGCAGTCGCAGAAGTGTCGCCTGCCTGCACCAGCAACCTGCGTGGGTATGCCGTCGTTTACAACTCCAATAAAACTAAACGGGAAACCCCTTCCTCTAATGACCAATGCAGAGGCAGACATAATCGTTACATACCTGTTGGGTCAAAAATAGTGCGTAAACAAGCCCTTAAAATTGCCCTGAAAATAGCCCTAGAAATTATGGAGGTACGACCGTGACGGCCGTTCCAGAAGTCATCCCGGAAGTTGTCATTCAGACAGAATCGCCGGCGGTAATCCAAACGCGCGTCGACCCTCTGCGTCGACCAGCCGCAACCTCTGGCCTCTGGAGCTGGTTCACGACGATTGACCATAAGAAGATCGGAATCCTCTATGGATCTTCTGCACTTCTATTCTTTGTAATTGCAGGTATTGAGGCGCTGCTTATTCGTCTGCAGCTCATGGCCCCGAACGGACAGGTTCTTACCGCCGGCCAGTACAACGCAATGTTCACGATGCATGGAACCACAATGGTCTTCCTTGTTGGAATGCCAATGGCGGTTGCATTCGGTAACTACCTAATACCCCTGATGATCGGCGCGAGAGACGTCGCCTTCCCTCGCATGAACATGTTCGGTTACTGGGTATTTCTGTTCGGAGGACTCTTCGTCTACTCCAGCATCTTTACGGGTATCGCGAATATGCCCAACGGTGGGTGGTTCGGTTACACGCCGCTTACCTCAACGCCTCTAAGCGCTGGATACCTACCCGGCCACGGCCCTGACTTCTGGGTAATCGGGCTAATCATGCTCGGTATTGGATCTACTACCTCGGCGCTTAACTTTGTAGTCACCATCCTGAACATGCGTGCACAGGGAATGACGCTTATGCGTATGCCGGTCTTCGTATGGATGATGCTCATCGTTGCGTTCCTAACTGTCTTTGCGCTCCCAGTAGTAACAGCAGCATTGATCATGGTCTTCTTCGACCGGAACTACATGACCAACTTCTTCGTAGCGCAGAACGGTGGAGACCCGCTTCTCTATCAACACTTGTTCTGGATTTTCGGTCACCCTGAGGTCTATATCCTGATCCTCCCGGGTATGGGAATTGTCTCCGAGATCCTTCCCGTCATGTCGCGCAAGCCTCTTTTCGGATACTCCGTTGTTGTCTTCTCTGGTATCGCAATCGGATTCATGGGATGGGGAGTCTGGGCCCACCACATGTTCGCTACAGGGCTTGGGCCTGTCGCCGTATCGGCGTTCGGTCTCTCCACCATGCTTATTGCCGTGCCAACCGGAGTGAAGATATTCAACTGGCTGGGAACAGTCTGGGGAGGGTCTCTTCGACTCAATACCCCGATGCTCTTCTCCTTAGGTTTCATAGCGATGTTCACCCTCGGTGGACTCTCCGGTGTTACGCACTCGATCGTTCCAGCGGATACGCAGCAGACTGACACCTACTATGTGGTCGCTCACTTCCACTACGTGCTCTTCGGTGGACTCATCTTCGCCATTCTCGGCGGAATCGTCTTCTGGTTCCCGAAGATGTTTGGGCGAATGATGAACGAGAAGCTTGGAAAGACCTCCTTCTGGCTCATCTTCTTAGGCTTCAACCTCACATTCTTCCCAATGCACTTCTTAGGATTGACGGGAATGCCGCGACGTACCTACAGGTACTCCGAGGGCCTCGGGTGGGACACGTTGAACATGGTGGTCACCGCCGGGTCATTCTTGATAGCGTTTGCGGTACTGCTCTTTGTTACCAACGTTGTGTGGTCATGGAAGAGGGGACCGCTATCTGGTCCTGACCCGTGGGATGCACGTACCCTCGAGTGGAGTATTCCTTCGCCGGCACCTGCCTACAACTTTGCGGTTGTTCCTCAGGTTGAGGCTCGTGACGACTTCTGGCACCGTAAGTACACCGAGGATGACGAAGGCCGCTTGGTGCGCCTTCCAGATGTTGAGGTTGATCCTGCATCGAGTGTTGATGTCTCCAAGATCCACCTTCCATCGCCTTCATACTTCCCGCTCGTGCTTGCAGCGGGCTTGCCAGTCATCGGTTACGCGGCAGTATTCAAGAGCCCCTGGTTAGCCGTTCCTGGGGTACTCCTTCTGCTATTCGGAATGTACGGCTGGGCCATTGAGCCCGGAACGCAGGAGGGCTAAGTAATGGCACAGGTAGCGCTTCCTGTAACGCATGACACCGACGCGCACGCGCTCGAGCATGATCATCATGTCCCTAGTGCTGGCGTTAGTAATACGAAACTCGCGATGTGGGTATTCCTCTCCTCGGACTGCCTCTTCTTCGGTGCGTTTATTACTACCTATCTGCTCTACCGCAACCGCAACGTGGCCGGGCCTACGCCTCGGTCGCTCTACAACATTCCATTTACGTCTGTTACCTCGTTCATTCTTCTGATGTCGAGTCTCACCATGGTGCTGGCACTTGCAGCGATTCAGCGTGGGGATCACAGGCGTTTTCGAGTCTGGGTTCTAGCGACAGCTGCTTTTGGGATGCTCTTCATCGGTGGACAGGTATTTGAGTT
>WLHA01000063.1 GCA_009702955.1 Actinomycetota bacterium | reverse complement strand
GGGTTTATCCGCGAGCAGCGCCATCACGACCGCATCTCGCTGCGCAAACTTAGCGAACTAGCCGGCATCTCCAATCCCTACTTGAGTCAGATTGAGCGCGGGCTCCGTAAACCAAGCGCGGAGATTCTTCAATCCATTGCGCGCGGCCTGCAGATATCTGCTGAGACTCTCTATGTTCGCGCTGGGATCCTCGACGAGCATGAGGAGGCTGATCTTGCAGAGCACATCTCGCGAGATCCGAACTTAAATGACCGGCAGAAGCAGACTCTCCTAGAGATCTATAACTCCTTCCGGAGCGAGCGAGCCGAGGTTCCTGCATCCTCCGATGCCTCCGCGGGAAGCGCGGGTAGCGGGGATGTTGAGCCAGTAACCGAGCCCGAAGGTGAGTCTTTAGATGAAGGACCGCCACCTGCCACTGTGCTCCCCGCATCGTTACGGGCAGTGCTGTGAAGTCGCCTCAGCGCGTAGCCGTCCTTAGTCTCCACACCTCCCCCCTTGCTCAGCCTGGGTTGAATGACGGAGGCGGAATGAACGTCTACGTGCGTGCGCTCGCGTCTTCGTTGGCACGCGCTGGCGTTGAGTGCGATGTATTGACCCGCGCGGATTCACCGGGCCTCGATCCAATCGTCGAGGTCGAGCCTGGTTTCCGTGTTGTCCATCTTGATGCTGGACCAGCCGCGGCCGTTAGCAAGCATGATTTAGTTGAGTTGATCGACCCTATGACCGAAGCGGCGCTCAAGCATCTCTCAGGCCCCAATTCGGCGGATGTTATACACGCCAACTACTGGATATCTGGAGCAGTTGGTCACAAGCTCAAGCACGCATTAGATACTCCGCTAGTTGCAACTTTTCATACCTTGGCGCGCGTTAAGGCAGATGCGGGTATCGATGATGATGCTGATGATCGCACTCGAATTGAGCACGAGGTAATTGAGTGTGCAGATTTAATGCTCGCATCTACCGATGCAGAGGTGGATCAGCTCGTTGATCTATACGGCGGGAGTCGGGAACGTATTGCTGTTGTTCCTCCCGGGGTCGACCACGAGCGCTTTAACCCTGGCACGCCCGCGGACCGCGCGGCAGTGAGATCAATGCTCGGGCTCGGTGATCGCCCAACCTTGTTGTTCGCTGGTCGAATTCAAGCGCTAAAGGGTGCAGACCTAGCCATTAGGGCTTTGGCCGCTCTAGACAATCCCGAGGCGCTTCTACTAATCGTTGGAGGCCCGAGCGGGCTAGAGGGCGAGCGCGAACTCGCAAAACTTCATGCACAGGTAGGAGAGCTGGGGCTGAGCAACCAGGTTCGGTTCATGCTTCCCCAAGCGCACGACTTGCTTGCCGGGTTATACCGTGCAGCAGATGTCTGCGTTGTCCCGAGCCGCGCAGAGTCCTTTGGTCTAGTTGCATTAGAGGCAGCAGCATGTGGAACTCCGGTTGTTGCAGCAGCAGTCGGTGGTCTTACCTCAATAGTCGAGGATGGTAAGACTGGGTTTCTAGTTGAGTCGAGAGATGCGCTGGCATTCGCTGCACCGATTCAGCGTTTGATTGCAGATCGATCCTTTGCTCAATTAATGGGTGAAGCAGCAGAGCAGAGATCGCGCAAGTATGCGTGGACAATGACTGCAGCGCGCTTACGCCTCCTATTCGGCGAACTTTCACTACGTGAGCCAACTTTCTGCCAGTGAAACAGATTCGTACGCAGGCCTTCGATGAGCGAGAGTGTTTCGCATGATCGAGGAGGCACATGCTCTTATCGATGCTCATCTCTTTGGGCCGATAAATGACGAACCTGCAATTCAGCACGTTGAGTACGAGGCCGAGCTGCGTCGTTGGTATGTGCGCTTCGGGTGCGACGGGCGCGACGCGGCAACGATTTATTTCGACCTACATCAGCGGACTCTCCGCCACGAGCTCTATTTCCTCCCAGCACCAGAGGACCAAGCGAGGAAGGCCGAGTTAGCGATCTGGGTACTTCAACGCAACCATGATCTCTACGGAACACGATTCTCGATGGGGCCAGAGGGGGATATCTACCTAACTGGGCGTTTAGCCCTAGAGCACCTAACTGTGGGCGAGCTTGACCGAATCATCGGCGTTCTATACGAAGTAGTCGAGCGCTGGTTTGGGGCCGCTGTAAAGATCGCTTACGGCCCTCGAACCTAATTTTTGGATTCTAAATTTTCCCTTGTAGCGCGCTTAATGCCGGGATAGTTTCGCTACGTCGAGACCGAGAGGTTGCGACGACGGTGCGGCCCGAGGTGCACGGAGCCCACCCCGTTCGGGGAAGTGCGGGGTACGGCGAAGGTCCCTCGGGCCGATCCGCGTCACCATCCGCTTCATGATGCTCCTCAACATGGAGTCGCCTTGATTGCTAGATCTCGGCTCGCTGTTTCGCGACTTGTTCTCTAACCTCCCGCAAACTCTCCCGCGCCGCGGTTACCCTCGCAGGTATGAAGCGCATTGCAATACTTGGCGGCGGGCGTATGGGGGAGGCACTCCTCATGGGCCTTCTTAATGGCGGCTATGAAGCGAGTGCCATCAGCATCGCGGAGCAGCACCTAGAGCGATGCAAAGAGATTGAGAAGAACGCGCCAGGGGTAAAAGTCGGCGCAGATGCATCAACAATCGTTGCGGGTTCCGACCTAGTGATTGTGGCCGTTAAGCCCAATGATGTTGCGAGTGTTCTAGAGGGAGCTCGAGACTCAATTTTGACGAGCGCGTGCATACTCTCGATTGCAGCAGGGATCACGATTGCCGATCTTGAGTCCCTAGTTCCTGGACGCGCAGTAATTCGAGCCATGCCCAATACTCCGGCTTTGGTTGGTCGCGGCGCAACAGCGATTGTCTTGAGCAGCCTCGCGACCGAGTCAGATGCTGAGATGGCGGAGCAGGTTCTTGGTTACGTAGGCATTGTTGAGCGAGTAACAGAGGACTTAATTGATGCGGTAACCGGGCTATCGGGATCTGGTCCAGCCTATATTTTCCTTGTTATTGAGGCTCTTGTTGATGCGGGTATTCAGAATGGACTCCCGCGCGAATTAGTCGAGCGACTTGTCGAGCAGACAGTTGCAGGCTCCATTGAGTTGCTCATGGCTAGCAGCGAAGGACCGATTGAGTTACGAGCGCAGGTCACCTCACCCGGAGGCACCACCGCTGAAGGGATACGCGCCCTCGAGGAGCATGGCCTCCGAGCGGCAATTACGGATGCAGTTACTAAAGCCAGGCTGCGCTCAATTGAGTTAGGGCATCGAGAGTGACTTCGCGGCCAGCTCACCTCGGAGATAGACACGAGCAGCAGGGTCGCCCCATAACATCGCATGCCGAATCAGAGCGATCCAAGAGCAGAAGCGGTGACGAAGAGATACTGCGTGCGCATCTAGCCGGGCGCCACGATCTATTTGGTTTTGCTGAGACACAGTCATTCATGCGCAGAGTCGTAGCCGGCACTCCCGAAGCGCTTCTTGGCATGGAGAGATTTAGCGACCTAACAGATGGCGTAGTTGAGGCAACCGCTCGACACATCTGGGGCTGGAGAGCGCGTGATGCCTCCGCATGGACAGACCCGAACTGCACGATTGCAGGGATGCGGGCTGGAGTAGTGCGTATCCTCGACGTGGCACGTCGCGGCGGGGTCATTGCATTTGCCACTGGTCGGCCTGCATCACTCCTCCCGCTATACGCGGACCTTGCACGCCTAGCCGCCTCGGAGGGCGCTGAGATTTTTGGGGATCTCGATTTTGACGCCCGAGAATATGGCGCCCCAGGATATGGAAGCCCAGAATCTGGAGGCCCAGGATCAGGAGGGATAGAGAACACAACCTTCTCGGCTGGTGGGCGTCCCCGTGCTCGCCTTCTCTGGCAAAATGGAGTTGCGATGATCGCCGATGGGGGTGATCTGATTGCTGATACTGCGCTGCGGGCAGCGGATCTCCTCTTCTCCGTAAGCGAGCCCCCAGATTTAGTGGTGGCTGACAGGGGCTTTGCCGGAACTGCGATTGAGTACGGGTGTGAGGTGGTGGCCTTCGCTGATCTCGATGCCGTTGCCCTTGGAGTAGCCGCAGCTAGGGGCCTTCCGGTCACCATCGTCCCAGTTCAAGAGCAGCAGCTGCCTCATAACTACCGGGTTCTCAGCGCTCTCGGCTATGAGTAAGGCTGAGTCCGGAGCCGATCCTCGTGATCGGTCAAGCCAGACGGGCTGAGGCCAGACCAACAAAGATGCGCAACCAAGACTGAGGTGTGGTGGGCCGGGCTCTGATCTCGAGTCTCCCTCAGATCTCAGAGTCGGACATTGGCAACATGCCCCACGTTCGACATCAGCGGCCCCATACCCCTACACTCCCAATCCACCGGAGTGGAGGTCTTACTAATCGTGTCACAGCCCTTATCGAAATCAAGGTTCCTTACAGTGCAGGAGGTTGCAGACCTCATGCGCGTCTCGACCATGACTGTTTATCGAATCATCAAAGCGGGTGACCTTGCGGCCGTGCGCGTTGGCAGGTCATTCCGAGTGCGCGAATCTGACGTTGACGCCTACCTCGGCGCTCGTTACTCGCAGCAGTAAGCGGCATGCCGGCGGCGACCCCTCGCCCTGAGTTCGTATCGTTCCTCTCCGACTACGGATACGCCGACGAGTTTGTGGGTGTCTGTAAATCCGTGATCCTCTCGATCGCTCCGCATCTGCAGATCATCGACGTGAGTCACAACATTCCTGCTCATGATGTTCGCGCCGGTGCTCTCACTCTCGTGCGCGCTGCTCAGTATCTGCCGGTCGGAATTATTCTCGCGGTTGTAGACCCAGGCGTAGGCACGGATCGCAGAGCAATTGCAGTTCAGACAGAGAGCTGCATTTTGATCGGCCCTGATAACGGCATCCTCGCACCCACTGTCGCGATTCTTGGTGGCGCGCTAAGTGCAGTCTCAATTACAAACCCTGATTACCTGCTTGAGTCTGCTGGACCAACATTCTCCGGGCGAGATGTATTCGCTCCAGCTGCAGGCTTTATTGCCTCTGGAGTTGCTCTCGGTGACTTAGGCGAGAGCATCGACCCTGCATCGCTTACCCCTGGGATGCTTCCGATTGCAGATACTGACGGCGACGAGATTCGCTGCGAGATCTGGTGGATTGATTCCTTCGGTAACGCTCAGCTCAACATCGGGCCGGAGTCGCTCGCGGAGCGCGGCCTCGTAGTGGGCGATCAGATTGAGGTAAAGATTCGCGACAATGCCGGGATGCTTCGCTGGGTCCACACATATGCAGATGCCAAGCCATCAGAGTTTGCATTAGTTGTTGACTCCTACGGACTCTGCTCGTTAGTGCTTGACCGGCGCTCTGCTGCGGCCGAGCATGATCTACGGATCGGGACAGAGGTTCGAATCTCAACGCCGCCTGCGAGTGTTGTGGGGGCCGGAGCAAGAACCGTTAAAGAACCAGTCGTCACCGAGGTCAGCATTACCCGTCCACCAGGAGAATTTGAATGAGAAAAGGAACGGTCATCACGCTCGGCCTACTTATGGGTTCAATCCTTTTGGCGGCTGTAGCGCAGTTCGTACTGCACGTCGGATAGCGCAGACGCGACAACGCCGCCGGCGGGCACCAGCGGCACTGTCATCCGTCTTACAGAGGTTCTGCCTTCTCAGGCCTTACTGGTATTCGTATGACTGGTATTCGTCTGACTGGTATTACTCCGGGCGGATGCTGGATGCATCTACCCGTCGAGTGCCCGAAGGCGCTCTAGAACTACCGTCAACTGCTCGGGGGCAGGTGGCGGCGTTACCACTACAGGTGCTGGCGTTGCTGTCGATCGGCCCGAGGCGTTAGAGGTGGATCCTCCAGAGCGAGGTGCTGATGCGACAGGTCGCGCTGACCTTTGTTGCGGTGCTGGGGCTCCGGTCGATGGAGCCTGTGGGCTCACAGCGGGCTGAGAGTCGGTCTGCATGAATACCTCAGAGACGTAGATGCCTCCGTTGATACTCACTACTCCGATTCCCACGTACCGGAACCCCGGATCTACGAGATTCTTGAGGTGAGAGGCAGATGCGACAAAAGCGTTGTGGATGCCGTTGACATCTCCGCCTCGACCAACATTCTCTCCGAGGTGTGTCCATTCTCCCGGTGCACCGTCAGTGAGCACTGAGTGTGAAAGGACGCCGGTATCAGCCATGTGCTGTGCCCATGCCTCGGCCTTAGCCGTGAGTGTGCCATTTGACTGAAGGGCGGGGAGTCCGCGGCTAGCGCGCAGTGAGTTGGTGAGTGAAATGAGCTGCGAGGCTGCTGCGGAGTCTGCGGCGCCGGCAGTTGAGATCGAGGAGATGCTCGGGAGGAAGCCGAGAGAGGCGAGCAAAAGCACTGAAGTTGCGATGAGGCTTCTTGCGGCCTTTGTGACTCTCATAACTCTTCCCCCGTTCTCTAGGGGAAATCCGCTCTGGACTTCCCGACGGGTTTCGTATCGGCGCGTGTCTCAGATTTCTTTAACGCGGGTACTCTCAAGACTCATGAGGTGCTCCCCACAGCCGAAAAAGCTCGAGAATCCAGGGGTAAGCCCCTCTGCCGAGGCAAATCGAATAGGGGTTCAAGCACGCAGGTTGGGCGTATTTCTCCTTTGCTGCGCCTTATTTGCTGCCTGCACCGCGAATGGAGTGAGTGATCAGGCCAAATCTGGAGGAGAGAATCCAGAGGCCTCGAGCCCGGCATCCAAGCGAGAGTCTTTGACGGTATCGGTTCCGTCATCAGCAGCCTCGGCGGTCACTCGCATCGCTGATGGTTTTGAGCGCACTAATAAAGGCGTGAAGGTGTTGATCAACTCAGGGCC
>WLHA01000062.1 GCA_009702955.1 Actinomycetota bacterium | reverse complement strand
TCGGATTAGGAATGCCGAGGCGGCTTAACTCTCCTACTGCGCGAATCATGTCGAGGTCATTGGCGTCGTAAGTACTCTGCCCGAACTCCGATGGGTCTCTCAGTAAACGCTCGCTTCGAAGAATCGCAACGGTATTCTCGTTGATCCCGCTCTTCAGAATAAGTTCTTCGAGGGTATACGAGACTCCGATGTCGCCCGCGAAAACTTCCTCGACGAGATCCGCCCCTCGATCGGCATCTAACAGCGCCCGAATCGCGGCGAGTGAGAATCTCTTGGCCTGTAGTTCGCGGATGCGCTCGAGCCTGGCAAGGTGATCGGGCCCAAATTCCTTCGTGCGCCCAACCTTGGCTGCCGGCTGGAGAAGTCCCTCGCGCTGGTAGAACCTGATGGTGTCAACAGTCAATGAGGTACGACGCGCAAGGTCGTCTATGCGCCAGCCTCCGGATTCTTCGGGCATTCAATCTCTGTTCTCTCAAGGGAAGGTTCTCTAGACGGAGAGTGCTCTACATGGCAGGTGCTCACCGGAGGAGCCATCTGAGGGGGAGGGCTCGTTTGTGGCTTTCGTCACATAGTTCGTGTAGGTACTCTGAGAGAGGATACTCTCACCTTTGTAGGAAATGTCAATAGAGAGATTTCTCTCTACCGGCCAATCTTCCTTCAAGCCAATCTTCAAGCCAATCTTCAAGACAGCCTTTAGACCAGACCCGAGAGGAGAGCTAAATGTCAGATCAGCAAAGTAAGAAGCAGAGCGACCAAGCAGCCTCAGTGCGGCGATGGATTACTCGACAGTTGAAGTGGGAGGAGTCACTTGAGTCTCTTAGAGACTTAGATGACGATTCCAGCCAAGATCGCAGCGCGGAAGTAGTGAGCCCAACTCGGGCCGCCTGACCCCTGCGAACTGGGTCGGCGACCTCCCCCGGATGCCGATCCGACGACCCGCCGTCGCCTCTCTCTCCTACCCCCCCCTTGGAGAGAGAGGCGGTGGCGAAGTTGTTTTAAAAGCCCCTAAACGTTGGGTCGCGTTTTTCTCGCATCGCCGCTGTTCTCTCCTGCGAGTCGGCGGTTGCAATGTTGAGCTCTACGAAGAGCCCCTCCTGCTCGAGTACTACAGAGCGACCATTCTCAACAGACGAGTGCAGAAGTTGCTTTGCCCATCCGAGCACCTTGGTGGGCTTTGATGCCAAGCGCTCAGCCATCTCTCTGACGTATGAGTCGAGCTCGTCACCCGGGACCACTCGATTGATTATGCCGAGGGCAAGCGCCTCAGGGGCTGAGATCGTCTCGCCGAGCATCACAATCTCTTTTGCTCGATGCATGCCAACAATCTGAGGTAGCAGATATGCAAAGCCTCCATCTGGGAGAAGTCCGCGAGATGCAAATACATCTACAAAACGTGCTGTATCTGAGGCGACTACTAAGTCAGCAGCGAGGGCAAGCATCGCTCCGCCGCCCGCTGCGGTTCCATTCATTGCTGCGATGATGGGCTTCTGGCAATCCTGCATGGACTCCATCAGGCGTTGGAAGCCGCTGCGCATCATCTCGACTGCGCTCCCGACTATGAAATCTGGTGCACCCTCCGGAAGGGTAGGAGGGGTTGGGCGTACTCGTAGGTCAGCGCCGGTGCAGAAGTGTCGATCGCCTGCACCAGTTAGCACAATCGCTCGAATGTTTAGATCGGAGTGTGCGTTTGTGAAGTGCTCTATGAGCCGATCGCGCACGTAATAAGGAATTGCATTCGACATCTCAACTCGATTGATCGTGAGAGTGAGTACCCCATTCACGAGTGATGCGAGGAGTTCGTTCTCAACGTCTTGGGTTGGTGTGGATGTCATGCAAGGCTCCTTGGTCTGAGATCTCTTTTGGAAGCAAGAAATATGTTCAGAGCATAGGGGCGTGGTCCCGACATGGGCTCCCCTTGTGACGCTCCGGTATGGTTAGGGAATCCTGGCGGGCCAAAAGAGCCAGCAAATTGAGGAGGAGCGACGAGTATGAAAATTTCAGTTGACTTTGATCTCTGTAAAAGCAACGCAGTCTGCATGGCATCTGCCCCAGAGATATTTGAGGTACGAGACGACGGTTACCTCTACATCCTCCAGGAAGAGCCAGACGAGACTCACCGCCAAGCCGTAGAAGAAGCTGCGAGCCTCTGCCCAACTCGCGCGATAACAGTTGAGGGCTAAGCGCCGTAGTGGAGAGAATCGCGATAGTCGGTGCATCGTTAGCAGGGCTTCGTTGTGCTGAGTCCCTTAGGCGTGAAGGCTTTACTGGCGCATTGACAATTGTCGGCGCTGAGGAGCACTTGCCCTATGACCGCCCACCGCTCTCAAAAGAGTTCCTAACGGCTGAGTTTGAAGCGGAGCGTCTAGCGCTACGAGCCGCACCCTACGAAGACCTTAAGGCCGATTTGATTTTGGGGCAGCGGGCTCAATCATTGAATCTCGAAGCACGCAGCATCACGCTTGCCTCCGGCGGAGAAGTCGATTTTGATGGCTTAGTTATCGCAACAGGTGCAGCCCCACGGAGCTTGGCAATTGCCGATGGCATCTCAGGTGTAATGACTCTGCGCACCCTCGACGACGCTGCTCGACTCAAAGCGGCGATTGAAGAGCGCAAGCGAATCTGCGTAATTGGTGCAGGATTTATCGGATCAGAGGTCGCTGCAACTGCGCGCGGACTCGGACTAAACGTCACAGTGTTAGAGGCTGGTGATCAGCCAATGCTGCGAGGCGTTGGGCCGATCATTGGAGAGACTCTCGCAGAGCTTCATCGCAGCAATGGTGTTGATCTGCGAACTGGAGTGGAGATCGAATCTATAGAGCAGATTGGCGAGGAGGTTCGCGTCAATATCGCCGGGGAGGCATCGGTTGATTGCGACCTTGTTCTTCTAGCAGTTGGCGCTGCGCCAGTTACTCAGTGGTTGGAGAGCTCGGGCCTAACGCTCGATGACGGAGTGGTCTGCGACGCAACGCTGCTAGCCGCCCCAGGGGTTGTCTGCGCGGGTGATGTCGCACGATGGCCAAATCCGCTCTTCGGTGGCGAGTCGATGCGCGTTGAGCATTGGACCAACGCAGTCGAGCAGGGGATGCACGCAGCTAAAAGACTCCTCTCGGATGATGAGAGCGCTCCTGAGTTTTCAACCGTGCCGTTCGTTTGGTCGGAGCAATACGGCATCAAAATTCAAGCCGCGGGGCGCTTCTCGGGAGAGGATCGGATGGAGGTCGTTCATAGCGGCACCGATGATGCTCGCTTAGTGGCGATATTCGAGCGCCACGGGGGAATCTCTGGAGTAATCGGTTTCTCTGAACCCAGACGCGTTATGCAGTATCGAAGACTTATTGGAGCCGGCACTCCCTTCGATGAGGCGTTAGGCGCATCGCTCTAAGAAACCACATGCGAGGTGGCATACCCCGTACGATCAGGGCATGGGCTCTCTCCTCGTCACCAATGATTTTCCGCCCAAGGTTGGTGGGATTCAGTCGTATCTCCACGAGCTCTGGCTCCGACTTCCTCACGACGAAACAACTGTTCTGACAACTCCGTATGTGGGTGCATCAGATTTCGATACTGCTCAGCCATTTCGTGTCGAGCGCATTCGGGAGCAGGTCATGCTGCCAACGAGTTCTCTCGCTTCGCGCATCGAGAGCCTCGCTAAAGAGGTCTCAGCGGATGTCATTTTTCTAGATCCCGCGCTACCGCTCGGCTCTCTTGGGCGCAGACTCAAGTCGGCTCCCCACATTGTGATTGCGCATGGCGCAGAGATCACTGTCCCGGGGCGTTTGCCTGGTACTCATCGCCTGTTAGGTCGTGTTCTGCGCGACGCGAGAGGGGTAGTAGCGGCTGGGGAGTACCCAGCGCGTGAGTGCGTAAGCGCTGCAGGGAGAGACCTTGATGGATTAGTAGTCCCGCCTGGGGTAGATGTTGATCGTTTTAGGCCTGTGGCCGATGCAGCTGAGCAAGCGGCAGGGAGAGTCTCGCTAGGCCTCGATCCAGATCGCCCGCTTGTTGTAGCCGTAAGCCGACTCGTTCCGCGCAAAGGGTTCGATGTGTTGATCGAGGCGATTGCAGGGTTAGATCCCTCAGTTGTGCTGGCTATCGCTGGTGCTGGCCGAGACGCAGAGCGACTAAGAAAAATCGCGTCGAAGCATGACCTTCTTCGGTCAGGGCGCGTGAAGTTTTTAGGGCGTGTTCCAAACGATGAGCTCTTGACGCTCTACCGAGTCGGCGATGTGTTTGCCGCTCCGTGCCGGGACCGCTGGGGAGGTCTCGAGGCCGAGGGTTTTGGGATCGTCTTTCTTGAGGCTGCCGCGAGTGGCGTGCCGTCGATTGCCGGGCGTAGTGGTGGGAGTCATGAAGCAGTGATCGATTCTGAGACTGGTTACGTTGTTGATCCGCATGATGTTGTTGAGATTCGTCTGCGCATTAGTGATCTGCTTGGCGACGATTCGCTCCGAAGCGCCATGGGGGAGCGCGCTCGTAGATGGGCGACCGAGGAGTGCTCATACGACGCTCGGGTTGTCCCTCTGAGTCGTCTCGCCAGCGGAGACTTAAGCGGCCTCGCCCCGCTCCCTAATAAATAGAGGCCAAGAGCGATCTGGAGGTTGGAGTTGGGGTGCGGTCGTAGCGCCGGTACTCTCTGCCTATGTCTGCGGCGTCCACCCCAAGCGAGATTGGCCCCACCGGGCAGCGAGAGTTGGGCGTACTTATCGTAAGAGCCTCTTGGATCTCGACGGCATTGTTTGGTCTCCTTGTGATCCCGCCTGTGTTCGGCTTTGAGCCAGTTGACGGGCTCTCGGTCGGGGTCTCAATGCTCTACCTCCTTCTCTCAATGGTTATCTGGAGCTGGGCGCTGGCCCTAGCTGCGCTCCGAACTACCCGCGGAGATGATGTGCAGATTGCGAGCCTCTTCTTGGTGCAGGGTGACGTGAAGGCAACCCCACGAGTGAGCCTCTACCTTTCGCTAGGTGTCTCCATCGCAATTACAGCGGTTGGGGCCACGGCAGATCCCTTTGTCGTTCTTGCTCCTATGCTGCCTCTAGGTTTGGTTGGGCTGTGGGGGGCACGCAATGGTGTGTACCCTGCACGTAGCGGAGTCACGCAACGGGCCCACAAGGATGACGTTGAGAAACTGGGATCAGATCCCCAGGAGAGGAGCTAGGCGAGATGTCGGAGACGGTGCATGAACGCATTCGTATTGAAGCTGATGTTGATCATTGCTTGGCGGTGGTTCTCAACTTTGAGGCCTATCCAGAGTGGGCTCGCGACCTAAAGAAGGTCACAGTTCTTGAACGCGATGAAGAGGGGCGAGGTACCTCTGTTGAGTACCGCGCTGCAGCAATGGGGAAATCTGTCACGTATGTATTGACATACGATTACTCGGCTCTCCCGGAGCGGCTCTCTTGGGTTCTTGATCATGGAGACTCCCTTCGTTCGCTCGACGGTACATACCGTTTTGAGTCAGATGGCGCCGCAACGCGGGTTCACTATGACCTAGCGGTTGAGATATCGATTCCGCTTCCTGGTTTGATCAAACGAAGAGCTGCCGGGATGATCACAGGCACTGCGTTGAAGGACCTAAAGCGCGCTGCTGAGCGCGAATGATGCGGAGGCCAGATTATGCGTGACCCTGGTACGCCTCGACGTAATCCATTCTTTGAGCACACCTTTGACGAGAGTCAAGATGATGGAGTTGCTTTTGTTGGCGCCCCTGATGAAAGGGTCGAACCTCATCTACACGCGCTCGGCGATTTGAGCGGCGATTTCAGAGACGGTTTCAGAAACGCCGACTCCTCTGGCGAGGGCGATGCCTTCGGCGAGTGGGGGGACGACTGGGGTGACGACTGGTTCGAGACCATGAATGGAGGCGGTGAGGCTCCACGCTCCTCCGATGCTCTTGGAGGTATTGCCTCTTTGGTGGCCGCTCTAGCAGAGGCTCAGCCAGAGGCCGTCGAGCACCTAGTTACAGCAGCTCACGAGGTAGTTCTTGCGGTTAAGACCGTCGTTGACGCTGCGGAGCAGGCCCTTGCACAGCAGAGGAGCGACCTCGCCGAGCAGCGTGCAGGTCGAGAAGAGTCTGCGTCTGCGCGATCTGACGAACCCTTTGGTGCTCAGGACAACTCGCGCCAACAAGATCTCGGATGACAATTACAGCGGGAATAGATATTGGTGGAACGAACCTGCGTGCAGCCGCGGTCTTAGTAGATGGAACAATCGTCGCGGAGGCGAGTGTGCTCGCTCCGGCCGGTTGGGTTGCACTGCGCGACTCAATGGTGACACTCATTCAAGACCTGCGAGAAGAGGTTCCTGAGCTCGCAGCGGTAGGTGTTGGTGCCGCTGGAATGGTTGATCGCAGCGGCGTGGTTGCGTACTCGCCGAATGTCCATGCATTTGCGGCTTCACCTGTTCGCTCTGATCTTGAGGAGCGGCTCTTGCTCCCGATCGCGGTTGATAATGATGCAAACGTTGCAGCGTTGGCGGAGGCTCGCCTTGGCGCAGCAAGAGGGTGCGCGCATGCACTCATCATTACTCTCGGTACCGGTATCGGCGGTGGAGTAATTGTCGACGGAGAGGTTCTGCGCGGCGCTCATGGATTTGCTGCAGAGGTAGGGCACTTTCAGATCGACCCCCTAGGGCCAATGTGCGCATGTGGAGAGAGAGGGCATTGGGAGGCCCTCGCCTCTGGTAACGCACTAGGGATGATGGGTCGTGAGGCCGCTGCCGCGGGCAGAGGCAAGGCCCTGATCGCGCTAGCCGGAGACATCGAAGCAGTGCGAGGTGACCACGTTGGGGAGGCATCTCTAGCGGGCGACCCAGAGGCGCTTGCGATCCT
>WLHA01000061.1 GCA_009702955.1 Actinomycetota bacterium | reverse complement strand
GGGAAGAGAATTACCTCGCGAATCGATGCAACCCCTGCGATGAGCATCACTAACCGGTCGATCCCGATACCGAGACCACCGGTTGGCGGGAGTCCGTACTCAATCGCTCGCAGATAATCTTCGTCAACTCCGTGAGCCTCCGCGTCGCCATCTGCTTGGAGCTGGGCCTGTGCCTCAAATCGTTCGCGCTGATCAACTGGGTCGTTCAACTCGCTGAAAGCATTTGCTAGTTCGCGGCCGCCAATGATCGCCTCGAAGCGCTCCGTCAATGTCGAATCATCTCGATGTACGCGTGCAAGAGGCGATACCTCTCTTGGGTAATCGAGCACGAATACTGGTCCGACCAACTTGTGCTCGGTTGTCTTCTCGTAGATCTCGAGCATCAATTTTCCAGAGCCCCACGACTTCTCGTAAGGCACCTCAAACTTGTCGCAGAGAACGCGCACTTCCTCAACGGGCATACTTGGGTGTACGTCGACGCCAGCGTGCTCGATGATTGCATCACGAAGCGTGACGCGTCTCCAAGGAGGAGCTAGCTCAAGCGTCTCGCCATCGTGAATAACTTGTGTTGTTCCGAGAGCAACCATCACGCAGTGCGCAACTAGCTCTTCGGTCAGGGTCATCATCTCGCCATAGTCAACGAATGCTTCATAGAGCTCAAGCATCGTGAACTCTGGGTTGTGGCGAGTGGAGAGCCCCTCATTTCGAAATACCCTGCCCATCTCATAGACCTTGTCGAATCCGGCAACGATTAAGCGCTTTAGGTGCAGCTCGAGAGCTATGCGGAGCACAAGATCCATGTCGAGAGCATTGTGGTGCGTGAGGAATGGTCGCGCTGCTGCTCCACCGGCCTGATCGTGGAGTACTGGAGTCTCGACCTCAATAAACCCTAGGGAGCCAAGGTATTCACGGATAGCTGCCATTACCTTGAAGCGAATCGCAAATACACGACGAGCCTCTTCGTTGACAATTAGATCGACATACCTCTGGCGGAAACGAGTATCTACATCCGAGAGGCCGTGCCACTTATCGGGGAGAGGGCGCAGAGCCTTTGCGAGCAACTGGAAAGATCGCACCTTTACCGAGAGCTCGCCTTTGCGTGTTGTCATTACAACTCCCTCGACCCCAACCCAGTCCCCTAGGTCAAGCGCGTCGAAATCGTTGTGCCCGTCAATTCCTATCTCTGCCTCGGAGACAAATAGCTGCACCGCTCCAGAGCCATCACGCATCGTTGCAAAAGTGAGCTTGCCTTGGCGCCTCAGGAGCAACAGGCGACCCGCTACGCGTACGACTTCATCGGTCTCGGTGCCGGCCTCAAGGTCTGGAAACTTCTCACGTAGGCCACCGATAGTCGTGCTGCGATCAAAACGCACTGGGTACGGATCGATGCCCGCGGCGCGCATGCTCTCGACTTTTTCGAGGCGGCGTGTTCGCTCATCTGTTGGGCGTTCTGGAGTATCGGTCACTGATTTCTCTCCCAAACAATGCGCAGCCCTTCGAGGGTGAGCCACGGCTCGTAGTGCTCAATGGTTCTCGAATATGGAACCATAAGCTCGGCCAATCCACCTGTTGCGATAACCGTGCATTTCCCTAACTCTGCTTGGAAACGCTCGACCATCGAGTCGACCTGGCCGCTAAAGCCATAGATAGCTCCAGACTGAATCGACTCCACGGTGGTCTTACCAATCACATTTCTAGGCGCAACAAGCTCAACGCGGCGCAGGGCAGCTGCGCGCCCAAATAATGCGTCTAACGAGATCTCTATCCCCGGGAGAATCGCGCCGCCGAGATACTCACCTTTTTCGCTGATGGCCTCGATCGTGTTTGCAGTTCCAAAATCGACAACAACTGTTGGGCCGCCATATTTTTCATACGCAGCTACCGCGTCTGCGATGCGATCCGGCCCAACTTCTTTCGGGTTGTCGTAGAGGATCGGCATGCCGGTTCGGACGCCGGGCTCAATGACAAGCGCCTCAAAGCCAAAGTATCTGCGGGTCATATCACGAAGCGATGCCGTGATCCGAGGGACCCCGGAGCAGATTGCAACTCCGGTAATTTCATCATCAAACGAAAAACCGTGGAACCCGAGGAACTGCTGAATCATCAATGCGAGCTCGTCCGAGGTTCGCTCAGCTGCAGTCGCGATGCGCCAATGGTCAGCCAAGGTCGCCCCGTCAAAGAGGCCAATAACAGTCTGTGTGTTTCCTGTATCGATTGCTAGCAGCATTTAATCGAGGTCCAGTCCTATATCAACCGCTGGGGCTGAGTGTGTAATTGCACCGACCGAGATAAATGTTGCACCGGCCGATGCATAATCACCAACAGTATCTATTGAGACCCCGCCGGATACCTCTAATTGAACATCCGGCCCAGCGATCTCACGCGCTTCGCTAACCATCTCAGGAGTCATGTTGTCGAGGAGAATTAGATCAGCGCCTACCTCGATCGCCTCTCGCATTTGGTCGAGTGTGTCGCACTCAACCTCAACGATTCTCCCCGGCCAATGAGCTTTAGCCCTGCGCACTGCGGAGGTGAGGTCATAGTGAACTAGGTGGTTGTCCTTAATTAACACTGCATCTGAGAGGCATTCGCGATGGTTAAACCCGCCACCTGCACGCACTGCGGCCTTCTCTAGAGCACGTAGACCCGGGAGCGTCTTTCTCGTATCGCGAATCTGAGCCTTGCCATGTGCACTCCTTACGTAACGCCGTGTGAGGGTCGCAACTCCGGAGCAGTGCTGTAGGAGATTTAGGGCAGTGCGCTCTGCAGAGAGAATTGATCGAAGCGAGCCGCTAACTAAGCCAAACGCGACACCAGGCAGAACATCCGCTCCATCAGGTGAGGTCCATGCAACTACTAGGTCAGAGTCGACTTGACGAAAGACTTCACTCGCAGCGGCTGTACCGGCAAGTACTGCGTCTGCACGCGATACGAATCTCCCAGTTCCATATGCATCCTCAGGGATCACAGCTATAGAGGTGAGGTCGCCGAGAAGGCCGAAGTCTTCTCGAAGCGCAAGTGCTACAACCTCGCGGACTATTCCTGCGGGTGGATCAAAATTTGTTGTCACACGACCTCCGTTGAGAATCTTGCTGAATCCGTAAGTAGAACATCTTCGGCAGGCTGCACGTGGGTTACAAGCGGAACAAAACTCGCCTCGGAGCCAAACAGGTGAATGAATCTCCCAAGTAGCTGCGGGCTCTGCTCTGTAAAATCAAGTCGGGTATGGGTCCCCCGCGACTCTTCCCTGCGAAGCGCTGCTGTCACAAGTGTGCGTGCCACCGTCACAAGATTATTGATCTCGTACTGCGCTGGTGTCTCTGCAGGGAGGCTGAGCGGGAGAACATCGAGGACTCCAGTGAGGCTCCCGGCATCGCGTAAAACGCCGGCACCGAAGGTCATGGCGCGTTGAAGGGCCTCTAGCGTTATCGACCCGCCCGCCGCGGAGACTTCGCTGACGCGCGTGGTAACGGCATGCTGCTTCGAGACAACAGATAGAACACTGCGCAGAACTCCCGTGGCGAGCGGCTCTTGCCTTCCATCGAGAATTGCCTCAACAGCTCGAGGCGCAAATACCAGTCCATCAAGGAGCGAGTTCGAGGCAAGGCGATTGGCTCCGTGCACCCCAGAACATGCGACCTCTCCGCAGGCCCAGAGGCCTGGCAGAGTTGTTGCACCGTCTAGGTCGGTACAGATTCCGCCCGAGAGATAATGCGCAGCAGGGGCCACGGGCAAAAGATCATGCTCAGGATCTAGACCCGCTGCTTGAGCAGCTCTAGCGACTGTCGGAAAACGCTGAGCAAAGTCAGTAATCGCGGTTGCATCTAAGAACAAGTGCGCAAGGTTGCGTGCAACTAGCCGTCTGGTAATAGCGCGCGCAACAACATCGCGCGGGGCTAGGTCGCCGAGTGGATGCTCGGCCTTCATAAAGGCCTCGCCGTTCTCGTCACGAAGAACCGCTCCCTCACCGCGCAATGCTTCACTAAGCAAAGGTCTAGGCATCAGGGCTACATCGAGTGCCGTTGGGTGGAACTGCATGAACTCAGTATCAGCGATTGCTGCACCTGCCCTATAAGCCATTGCAATTCCGTCGCCGGTCGAGACTGGCGGATTCGTTGTCACAGCAAAAAGTTGCCCTGCTCCACCAGTAGCCAGCAACACATTTCGTGCGCGCACTTCCTGGAGAGTTCCATCCGGAGCTATTGCGGTAACGCCTACAACTGCTCCACCCTCAAGTATTAAATCAACCGTGAACCAACGCTCGCGTGCTTCGATGCCAGGGTGATCGTCCAAGGCAGCAACAAGCGCTCGCTCGATCTCTGCACCAGTTGCGTCTCCACCTGCATGCACGACCCGAGCAAGTGAGTGCCCCCCCTCGCGCGCTAGTTCGAGTTCGCCATCAATCGCTGCACGATCGAACTCTGCGCCGAGCGCCATGAGGTCTCGAACTCGGCGCGGACCTTCGCGCACTAGTACGTCGACTGCTTCGATATCGCAGAGGCCGCCACCGGCCTCGAGAGTGTCCGCACGATGGAGCGCTGGCGAGTCAGGCTCGGAGAGCGCTGCGGCGACACCGCCCTGTGCGTAGTTCGTTGCTGTATTCGAGATGGCGCCCTTCGTGAGCACCGTCACCTTTAGACCTGCATCCGCTGCGCGTATTGCAGCAGAGAGCCCGGCGATACCGCTGCCAAGGACTAGGAGATCAAGCATTTAGGCAGCCTAGGACCGTGCGAAGGGAAGGCCGTCACGCAGCGCTCCGAGATCGGCTAGCAATTCCCCACTGGAGTCGAGGGTAAAAGAGACGTTGTCGATCAGGCGAGCGGCGCCGACACGCGCCGCCACAGCAGCAACGTACTCACGACCGACCTCAATATTCTCCGTGACGGTGAGGTCGTCGCCGATCAATACCTCCGCGTAGTCAATCGTCACCCCTGGTGAGGAGCCAAGAGACTTGACCAGGTCAGACTCAACCTGGAGCCGATTACGTTCTCCGGCGCCTATCGAGTCGACTAGCGCAAAGAGTGACCGCGAGAGCGCGAGCGCACTCTGGCGAGCAGGCGCATCTAAGTAGGTGTTGCGGCTCGACATTGCTAGGCCATCGTCCTCGCGCACTGTCGGGCACTCAACCACATTCACGGGCAGGCTCAAATCCCCGACGAGGCGCTTCACTACTGCAACCTGCTGATAGTCCTTCTTCCCAAAGAATGCATCGCATGGACCAACCATTCCAAAGAGCTTCGCTACCACCGTTGCTACTCCCGCAAAGTGCGTAGGCCTCGAGGCTCCACAGAGTCGGTCGGTTAGACCAGTAACCGTGACGACTGTGCGCATTGGAGTTGGGTACATCTCCTCAACACTTGGATGAAAAACAATCTCGACACCCTCGGAGGTACAAGCTTCGATGTCACTCTCAAAATCACGTGGATAGCCAGCAAGGTCTTCGTTAACTCCAAACTGAAGCGGATTCACGAAGATCGATACAACGACTAGATCGCAGGCACGCTTTGCCTGCGCCATAAGCGCCCTGTGGCCAGCGTGAAGAAAACCCATTGTTGGAACAAACCCGATGGATTTCCCGTCGCGGCGCGCAGCGTCGAGAGTTTGGCGCAGTTCGTCAACGTGGTTAATTACTTTCAAGAGAGCAACTCCTCGAGTGCAGCGTCATCCCGGCCGGAGAGACGAAGCGCGTCACGCGCCAAAGCTTTATATACGGCGACCTCTGATGAATCTATAACTCTGAGATGCGCCTCAATCGTTGCAGTGTCTCCGCGAGACACCGGGCCTGTGAGCGCAGTTGCAGGGCCACTAATTAACGCGGCCTCGATTGCGGTGCGAGCAAGAGGAGCGAACGCCTCAAACGGCACGCCAGCATTATTTGCCATTCGCTCAACCTGCCCCATCAGAGCGACTAGGTGGTTTGAGGCAACAACTGCGGTCGCGTGGTAAGCCGAGCGATTTTCAGGCAAGACTGAGAACGGAGTTAGGCCGAGCTCGCGCGCTAATTCCTGAATCTCTGGCGGACCCTCAACAGCGCAGAACGCACCCTGAAGTTTCTCGAAGGCGTCATCGTCAGAGAGTGTCTGGAGAGGATGCAACGAACCAAGCACAAGGTCTGGGCGAGTCGATCGCACTCCCTCCAAAGCCTCAACCCCAGTAGCTCCGGCGAGATGAATCAGGAGCGCACCACTCGCCGCTTGGACAGAGACGATTTGGGCAGTCTCACTAATTGCAGAGTCCGGTGTCGCGATGATTATTAAGTCGACCCCGAGCCCGCCATCAGCCGCGATGCAAGCCAAAGCCCCAAGCTTCTCTGCCAATGGCTGAGCATGCTCGATAGAGCGACCAGCAACGCGCGAAATTACCCAGCCATTATTAGCAAGTGCCTTTGCGATTGCCGTGCCTGCGCGGCCTGGGCCGATGATGGAGAAGGTGCGTTGATTCAAAGTGTGCTCCAGCCCCTCAAGGGGTGCCGGTCTCATTTCAGTCAATTGGCTAAGAAATATTTGGTTGCCTTGAATTACTTCAAGACTAAGGCTACCGGTATGCGCCGCACACCTGTCCACCCGCCCGCTGGGACATCAGCTAATTCCGGGGCAACCTCACTAAGCGGTGCGAGAACAAACGCCCGCTCCCACATGCGCGGGTGGGGTACCTCAAGGTCTGGTGTGCTTACTGTCTCATCGCCATAAAGCAACAAGTCAACATCGAGGGTCCGCGGCCCCCAGTGCTCCTTGCGCTCACGGCGAGCCTGCACCTCGAGACTCTGAGCAATTGCGAGGACCTCGTGCGGGGAGGCTTCGGTCTCAATTGAGAGAACCGCATTTAGAAAATC
>WLHA01000060.1 GCA_009702955.1 Actinomycetota bacterium | reverse complement strand
AGGGCCCAGACCGAGCATCGATACCTGCCACGCATACCAGTAACCGAGGCTATAGAACGCCGTAATCTCGCTGAAGTGACAGTTCCGCCAGGTATCCCAGCGCGAGTCCTCTGCACCGTATCCAGCCGGCGTCATAAGCGTCGCGAAGGCACCGGACTCAGCGAGGAAGTCACAGAAATCCGCGTACCAGACCCCGGCGTTGTCATCTGAGGTGATGCGGTTCTTACCGAGCGACTCGAAGTAATTGATAGTCGACTCCATTAGGGAGCGTGAAGCATTATCAAGTTCGCTGGCCTCATAGGCATGCGGGTTGAACAAGATTCCTGGGTGAGCGTTCCCTGCCATTGCAATCCTTAATCTTTTGATGAGATGGACCTAGGATAAACCAAGCTCACATTGAGCGCAGAGTAAGCGTACTTGTTCCTAGGCAGGGCCGATTTCTGTGCCCCACCGCAGACCAGGAACCAATAGATGAGATCGGAGAAGACACAGTGAAGAACATCTGGTCAGACTTTAAGAAGTTCGTGATGCAGGGGGACCTCGTTACGGTCGCCGTTGCATTCGTCATTGGACTCGCGTTCAAGTCCTTGGTCGAGAGCATCGTGAACGACATCGTGATGCCGCTGGTAGGGGCCATCTTTGGAAAGCCGTCGTTCGACGATCTAACTCTTACGCTTGGGAGCGGGGTCATTCGTTACGGGCTCTTCATAAATGCAGTTCTTAATTTCTTGATCATCGCAGCGACGCTATTTGTGGTTGTCCAGACCTATGAAAAACTGCGTGGGCTGCGGTCTTCGGAGGAGCAAGCAGCAGACCCGACCGAGCTTGAAGTTCTAACTGAGATTAGAGATCTACTTCGCCAGAACGGTGCCGAGCAGATCTAGCGACCATTGGGCCGCTCAAACTCAACCGAGTTCGATAGCCCTAGCGTCTACTACTCCGGGCTCAGCACGTAGCGCATCAATGACCGTGCTTGGAACTACCTCTGCAAGCGAGAGCACCATAAGAGCAGCCGCCCCACTTGGGCCGGTGCCTACATCCATGTCGGCAATGTTGAGACCAGCATTCCCGACAATGGTCCCGACTCTTCCGATCATTCCAGGCACATCTGAGTTGCGCACGACAAGCATGTGCGTAGACGGCGGCAGGTCGACGATGTGCTCGTCTATACCAACAATGCGAGGAGATGACTGCTTGCCGTAGAGAGTTCCGGCAACGTGGGTCTCACGACCTGCGACGGTTCCGCGTATCTCTAATAGGTTTACGTAGTCGCGTGCCGAGGAGCGCTTCGTCTCGCGAAGTACAAGGCCTCTGCTCTGCGCTATCTGTGGGGCGTTTACAAATGAAACTGGCTCATCTACAACAGGCCCAAGAATTCCCTTGAGAACCCCTAGATTTAAGACTCTGCAGTCATAATCAGCGATTGCCCCCTCGTAGAAAACCTCGAGAAGATCTGGAGTTCCGCCTGCCATTGCCGTGAAGAGACGACCGAGTCGTTCTGCGAGCGGCAGGAAGGGTTGGACTGTGGAGTTGGCCTCAGTGGCTGCAAGGTTTACAGCAAAGGGAACAAACTCGCCACGAAGTGCAAGCACCACCATGTCTGCGATCGTTACCCCTGCCTTATCCTGGGCCTCGACTGTTGAGGCACCAAGGTGAGGAGTAACAACTACCTCAGGGAGCGAGAAGAGTGGTGACTCCGTTGTTGGCTCTGCGGCGAATACATCGAGGCCAGCACCCGCAACATGCCCGGAGATGATGGCATCAGCAAGGTCTTGCTCGTTGATAATCCCACCGCGTGCCGTGTTGATGATTCGAATACCGGGCTTTGCCTTTGCGAGCAGTTCGGCATTTATGAGTCCGGTTGTCTCGGGCGTCTTCGGAAGATGAATGCTCACAAAATCTGAGACTGCGAAAAGCTCTTCAATCGTTGGAATTAGTTCAACGCCGAGCTGGCGAGCACGCTCGCTACTAACAAATGGGTCGTAAGCAACAAGGCGCATTCCGAATGCAAGTGCACGCTGAGCGACTAACACCCCAACGCGTCCGAGACCTACAACTCCTAGCGTCTTTCCGTGGAGCTCAACGCCAGTCCAACGCGAGCGATTCCACTCTCCCTTTACGAGATCAGCATGAGCCTGGGGTGTATTTCTCGCCTGCGCTAGAAGAAGCGCCATGGCTTGCTCTGCTGCAGAGATCACGTTTGATTGAGGCGCATTTACGACCATGACACCCTGAGCAGTCGCTGCGGCGACGTCAACGTTGTCGAGGCCAATGCCTGCACGCCCTACGACGATTAAGTCTGTACCCGCGGCTAGGACCTCAGCAGTTACCTGCGTTGCGCTACGGATAACGAGCGCTGCTGCACCTGGAATTGCCGCTAGAAGAGCAGCGGGCTCTAGATCGAGTTGAACATCTACCTCGAAACCTGCTGCCCGCATTGCTTCAAGGCCACTCTCGGCAAGTTCTTCAGTGATAAGCACGCGAGGAGACATGGGGGTGACGCTACCCGCGCCGGTATCGCTACTCACGCAAGGAACCGAGCGATTCGAGAAACGCCTTCCTCGAGTTCGTCGTCTGAGAGCGCAAAGGAGAGCCGGGCATACCCAGGGGCCCCGAAGGCCTCCCCCGGCACAATCGCAACCTTTGCCTCGTCAAGGAGGACCTCTGCTAGATCGAGTGTCGAGAGAATTTTGCGCCCAGCGAGGGTTCGACCTAGTACTCCCTCAAATGACGGGAAGCAATAGAAGGCGCCCTCAGGCTCAAGGCAGCGAACTCCGGGAATCTCGGAGAGCATGCTCTGCATCCTGCGACCGCGGCGCTCGAAAGCGACCCTCATCTCGTCGACTGCGTCTAACGAGCCGCTCACAGCAGCGAGTGCTGCACGCTGAGCAACGTTTGAGATGTTTGAAGTTGACTGCGACTGCAGGTTGGTAGCGGCATCAATAACGTCAGCTGGGCCGATCATCCACCCGACGCGCCAGCCGGTCATCGCATAGGTCTTCGCTACACCATTCAAGATGATGCAGGTATCTGCAAGCTCAGGTACAAGTGCAGGCATCGAGGTAAATACATGCCTGCCAAAAACTAAGTGCTCGTATATCTCATCAGTAATGACCCAAATCTCATGCTTGAGGGCCCATCGACCGATTGCCTCAACCTCTTCGGGCGAGTACACCGCTCCTGTTGGGTTACTCGGCGAGACGAAGATAAGTGCCTTTGTGCTCGGAGTGCGCGCCGCCTCAAGTTGCTCAACGGTTACACGAAACCCTTGATCATCGGTCGCTGACACCACCACAGGAACCCCGCCAGCGAGAGTGATCGCCTCTGGGTAAGTGGTCCAGTAAGGCGCAGGAAGAATTACTTCATCGCCGTCTGAGACAATTGTCTGGAGAGCGGTATAGACCGCATGCTTTCCGCCGGCAGTAACCAACACTTGGCTAGCAGAACAGGTCACGCCAGAGTCGCGAAGAGTCTTGGCCGCTATGGCTGCACGCAGCTCAGGCAATCCTGGGGTAGGTGAATAGCGGTGGTTGCGAGGGTCACGACATGCCTCAACGGCTGCCTCAACGATTGCAGCAGGTGTAGGGAAGTCGGGCTCCCCTGCTCCAAAACCAATTACTGGTTCACCGGCCGCCTTAAGCGCCTTCGCCTTTGCATCCACGGCAAGGGTCGCAGATGGAGCGATAGCAGCTATTCGTGGGGATATGCGTTCTTTAGTCACGGCGATGATTCTCGCACGCCCGGCACTGCGCTCACGAACGAATAGCGAATGAATTAAGCGCGTATTGAGAGCGAATCGAGCGCTAGTGGAGCCCTTAAGAAGCACGTATGACTCAAGGGTGCCACGGCAGGAAGCAATCTGCGCCCTAGCCTAAGGCCCTCATGCGCCTCAAAAATCGCTTGGATAGGCAATCGACCGGATCCTTTGGTCGCCCCCGCTTTCATCCACTCAACCACCCACCAACCTCCAAGGCCGCTGCTGCGATTCTTGGCATAGTCATCTGCGCCGCATCTTTTGTGGCGACAGGAGTCACCACACCTGTATCCGCTTACGGACTCGCAGCACCGGTGAGCCCGAGTCCAGAGGCGTACGCCATTATCGACGCGGATCGCGGAGTCATACTCGAGTCGCGCGACCTTCATACTCCTCGCAACGCTGCGAGCATGGTCAAACTCGCGACTGTCCTAACTGCCGTTACTCACCTCGATCCAAAAGTCGGCGTACCGATTAGCGCGCGAGCAGCTGCCGAGCCAACAATGCGAATCGGCATGCCAGCCGGCGAGGTATGGCCTCTAGACCAGATGATCAACTCGGCACTGATGGTCTCCGCAAACGATGCTTCTTGGGCGATCGCCGAGTGCTCCGGAGGGAGCGTTGAGGGATTCGCTACACAAGGACAGAAACTTCTCGCGCGCTTAGGTGCTCGAGACGGAAAGTTCTCTGACCCAGCGGGGCTCGATGATCAGAACTCTTTAGGCGGAGGGAGCTTCTTAAGCCCATGGGACCTCGCGGTTATCGGGCGCAACGCTTTGGCTGTTCCGCGAATCGCAGCAGCTACCAACAGCCGTGAAATTAGCTTCACCGATGTAAGCGGCCGACCACACCGCTACATCAACCACAACAAAACACTCCTAAATGGATACGCAGGAGCAAACGGACTCAAGACAGGCTTCACCGACAACGCGGGCCGTACCCTCATCGCTTCTGCAACACGCGACGGGCGCACCATGATCGCCGTCGTGTTTGGAACCTATGACACAGCAGGCTGGGCGGGAGCGCTTCTAGACCAGGGTTTTACAAGCAATCCGTCCCTCGAAGTGGCTGGCGAGAAACTGCCTCCGGTCCGCATAAAAGAGGCTAAATCAAAGCGTGGAGTTAAGCCCGTCTGCGCTAAGGGAGTGAGTAATCCTGGTGTAATCGCGGGAGCCAGTGCTGGAGTAGCTGCTGGAGTTGGCACAGCCACTGGGGCAACAGGGAGCACAAGTACCTCGGCGCCTACAGAGACCTCGACACCTAAGAAGGGTTCATTGAATGACTCTGCCTCAGGAGGATCAATCTGGAGCACCATCGGTGCTTGGTTCGCTGCGCTACTCGGGGTGCTCGCAGTATTAGTAATCCTTAGAAGGCGTGCAGTGCTTCGCAGACGACGCATGCGAGCAGAGCGCCGAAAAGCAATCGCACGCGCCCAACGCGCTGGATCTATACACGTGATCGATGCGAAGACCCCGACTGGTCGTGTAGACCCGAGGCGCAGGCGCCGTTAATTGTTGTTAGGAGGCGCGAACTGGAGTTGGCTCCCAGGCGCGTAAATCTCCAAGGCGCTCGTCATTCGAGAACACCTCAACGATGCTCTGCTCAATTCGAAGTCGTCGCATGACAACGCGAACCTCGTTCTCCTGGTTATAGAGCATCAAAGTCACTGCAACGCCCTGCTCGCCCGCGCGTGCGGTGCGCCCTGAGCGGTGTAGATAATCCTTGTGGTCATGCGATGGGTCGTAGTGAATAACTACATCGACTCCATCAACATGGATCCCTCGTGCGGCAACATCCGTAGCTACCAAGACCGACATCTTCCCAGCGGAGAAGTCTGCGAGAGCCTTCTCGCGTGCGCTCTGGCGCAGATCTCCGTGAATCGCCCCAGCCTTAATTCCCTCACGCTCTAACTGCTCTACAAGCTTGTCCGCTCCACGCTTTGTGCTGCGGAAGATGAGAGTGCGGTTAACCCCACGAGCAATCGCAGCAGCCACCTTTACCTTGTCTAGTTGGTGAACCTGCAAGAAGTGGTGGCGCATCTGCTCGACAGTGGGCTCATTGGACTCCACCTCGTGGAATACCGGATCAACCATGTACTTCTGAACAAGACGATCGACAGCGCCGTCAAGCGTTGCTGAGAAAAGCATGGTCTGGTGCGGGCCGGTAGCGCGATAAAGAATCTTCTGGACCTGCGGCATGAACCCCATGTCTGCCATGCGGTCGGCCTCGTCAAGGACCATTACCTCAACACCGCTGAGCTCCATCTCATTGCGCTCCATAAGGTCAATGAGGCGACCTGGAGTTCCAACAATGATCTCGACACCCTTGCGAAGTGCGTCTACCTGGGGGTCCATCGAGACTCCGCCGTACATGGCTTTGACGCTTACTCCAAAGGCTTTTCCTAGAGGAGATAGAGCATCCTTAACCTGCACTGCGAGTTCGCGGGTAGGAACCAAAATCAATCCCGTTGGTCGCTTTGGCTCAGCCTTAGAGACTCTCTGCAGCATGGGCACACCGAATGCAAGTGTCTTGCCTGATCCGGTCTGCGCTTTTCCGCATACATCACGCCCAGCAATTCCATCTGCGATGGTTAGATTCTGGATAGCAAAAGGGGCGTTGATTCCTTGTTCGCGTAATGCTTCGATGAGGTCAGTCGCGACGCCAAGCGCCTCGAAGGTAGTTGTTTCAGTCACGGGTTCTCTATTCACGTTTGTAGGGTTGGGCGTACGCCTTGTTGGGTCGCACTCCATGCCACTTTTAAGCCGCTAAACGGCCCCGTTGACGCGAGGTTGACCCGCGGGCCATTCGACCCGTTGCTACAGGATACCCATAGACGGGCGAATTTAGTGATCAGGCGCGGCAGCGATTCATGCGCTTGGCCCCCAAGAAAGCCAGAGAACCCTCTTCTTTTAGTCCTAGAGGCCTGCTAATTAGGCGCTTTTGCCGCCCTTTTGCAGAACTACTACTGCCTTACTACGGCCCAACTACCAGGGCATTGCTGCGCCGCCATTGGGGCGCAGAATCTGTCCGGTCATGAATGAAGCACCCGTTGAGCAGAGAAAAAGCAAGGTATCTGCAACATCTT
>WLHA01000006.1 GCA_009702955.1 Actinomycetota bacterium | reverse complement strand
GCAGGCTGGAAGGCACCGCAGTCGGCCACTCTTTGCTTTCTCTGCGATCTCCTCTGGAGTTGTCACGCTGCGCCCATCGAAATCGCCGCCGCCGAAGGCACCGAAGAAGATGTCCTCGTGTCTCCACATAACTCCCTTTGGCATTCCAGTTGTGCCACCTGTGTAGAGGATGTAGAGGTCATCTGCAGAGCGAGGAGCAAAGTCCCTAAGAGGGGAGGAGGCGCTCAGGGCAGCCTCATACTCAACTGCACCAAGCCCTTCGAGCAATCCGTCATCGGCATGCTCGTCCTCCACAAAGAGGAAAGATGTTGCTGGGATGCGCTCCTTGATTGCTTGGATCTTGGAGGCGAAACTGGCGTGGAAGATAACTGCCACTGCGCTGGAGTCATTTATGAGGTAGGAGAGTTCCTCCTCGACATAGCGGTAGTTGACATTTACAGGGACGGCCCTGATTTTGAATGCTGCGATCATCGCTTCTAGGTACTCATTACCGTTGAATAGATAGAGAGCCACTCGGTCTCCCGGCTGAACTCCACTCTCTAGAAGGTGATGCGCGAGCCGGTTGATGCGATTCTCGGCATCGCTATAGGTAAGGCGAAGCGCTCCAAATATGAAGGCTTCACGTTCGGGGACTGTGTCGGCTACGCATTCCCAGAGATCGGCGAGGTTGTATTCCATCGTGGCGGTCAGCTACCTGTAAGTGATTTCGCTTGGTGGACTGGTTCGACTCAACGAAACCAGAGGCGCTGATAATCGCGACTCATCGGATGCAACAGAAGTGCAACTAACAGCGCATCGAACATGAAGTTCATAATCTGTGGAAATCCAAAAACTCTTAACTGGTAGAAAAGAACCAGTAGCCCAACCTGAAGGATTGCCGCCCCGACCGCTACTACGTAACCCCAGCGTTTTTCGTTCGCTATGCCGTATCCGCCGGCTAGTAGTCCGATGGCTATGAGCATAAGGAGACCAGCTCCGGCACCATAGAGAAGGCCGAAAGCGCCGTCTATGTAGCAGAGCATTGTTGCTCCGTAGAGAGTTTGGGGCTGGGATTGATTTAGGAAGCGGTTACCGTTCATAGCTCTCCGTTCATAGTTCTTTGCTAAAAATCTTTATCTAGATTGTGGAGTCTGACTCCGGGCGGGGGCTTATCGCTACACGGGAGCGCAGTTGCCCGCATGCTCCGTCGATATCAGTTCCTCTGTTGCGGCGAATCGTGGCAGTGATTCCAAGCATTCGAAGGCGTGCAGCAAAATCCAGGATCCGAACCGTGGAGGATCCTCTAGTAGCAAATCCCTCAGTTGGATTCAGTGGGATCAAATTTACGTGCGCCCCAAGCGACCCGAGAGGAAGCAGACGCTTAGCGAGCGCATTCGCGTGGTGGTCGGTGTCGTTTACATCGGCGATACACGCATACTCAAAGGTGACTCGCCTTCCCTTGCTAGCTGCAAATTCGCGAGCAGCATCAAGAATTTCAGCTATTGGGTAGCGATTGTTTAGTGGAACCATCGTTGAGCGGAGATCGTCGTCAGGTGCATGTAGTGAGACCGCGAGGGTCACCGGAATATCCTCTGCGGCGAGTCTGCGGATACCAGGCACCACCCCAACAGTTGAGACAGTGATGTGGCGCGCTGAGAGCCCTAGGTCGGCATGGAGGCGCTCAACCGCTCCCCATGTCTCGTCGTAATTTGCGAGTGGTTCACCCATGCCCATGAAGACCACGTTTGAGACTCGGCGGGTAGATGCTTGTGCAGCGCGCAGCACTTGCTCAAGAATCTCGGCACGGGTTAGGTGGCGCTCGAAACCAGCCTGCCCTGTTGCACAGAATGTGCAGCCCATAGCGCAACCTGCCTGTGATGAGACGCATACCGTTGCGCGGCTCGGATACTCCATCAGCACAGTCTCGATCTGCGCTCCATCTTTACGCGCCTGCCAGAGCCACTTTCGAGTGAGGCCATCTGCGCTGACTTCCTCGGTGGTCATATCTAGTGAGAGGGGGAGTCTTTCTTCGAGGGTAACTCTGAGAGTCTGCGGAAGATTTGTTGCAGACTCGAGGGCAATGCGGGTGCTCCAGAGCGCTTCGTAGATTTGCTTCGCCCTATAACCAGGAAGTTTTAGCTTCTCAATAAGGTTTGAGAGGTCTTTCTCCGTCGCGCTGTAACGCGGGTAAACGCTCATTAAAGACTCCGAGTCCAGGATTGGTCTTCTCTTACTTGATTAAATCCAAGTTTTCCATAGGTCTTCAGTGCGGCGTCGTTGGATGCATCAACGTAGAGCATTCCAATCTCCGAACGATGCTTCTTCTCCAAGTGAGCGAGCCCCTGAGAGCAGAGAGCGGAGCCAATTCCGCGTCCAGCGAATTCAGGGGTGACTGCGATCACGTAGATTTCGCCGATCGGAGGCCTTGCGGTTTCGATGCTTGTCTTGGTCCAGCAGAATCCAACGAAAACGCCATCGAGGTGAGCCACTAATAGATCTTCATTCCTGAACCAAGCTTCCGCGCGCCGATCTGCAAACTTCTCGACACTCCAGCCGCCCTGCTCTGGATGACCATCGAAGCTGAGATTGTTCGTCTCTATCCAAGCCTGCGTATCGCGCTCTTCATCGAATGCGCTCAAGGTAACTCCGCTTGGAAGACTCAGTGCCTCGACGGGTAGCGCCACCTCCAGCCTGAGCAGGCGCCTTGCCTCAACGAAACCATTGGTTGAGAGCAAATGAGAGATTCCCAAAGATGTGGCCTCGGCAGAGTTCAATACCCATGCCGTCATCTGAGATGCACCGAGACCTGCGATCTTCCCCAAGGCTTCGGAGAGTGGGGGTAGGTGCCCGGGAAGCGCAGCAAGACCGAGGCTCCAGTGTCCGTCGGTCTCTGATGCGTATACCGCAGCTAGGGGCATGTTCTGCTCAAGCGTGAGTGCAGCAAAAGAGCCACTACCTGGAGAGACAAGATCGCGCCATACGCCCTCGCCGAAGGGAGCCCAAGTGGTGGCCGCAGACACAGCAGCATCAAGCTGCATCAGCGCATCGCGGACCCCGGAGTCGACCGTATCGGGCAAGAGTGTGGTTGGCACAGGGCCGAGGGTAGCGTGCGGGCATGGCACTTCCCCGAGGCGCACAGAATCGAGCATCAATTGTGCTTGAGAGACTTGGGCAGGAGTACCTCGGAGCCGAGTGCGAGCTCATCCATGACTCGGCCTTCCAGCTCCTAACGGCCACCATTCTCTCGGCGCAATGTACCGACGTAATGGTCAACTCAGTTACACCTGCACTCTTCGCCAGATTCCCTACCGCAGAGGACCTCGCAGTCGCTGATCCCGAGGAGGTTGAACGCCTTGTGCACTCAACCGGTTTCTACCGTCAGAAGGCTAAAAACATCGTCGCAATGGCACAGGATCTAGTTGACCATCACGCAGGTGAGGTGCCTACCGAATTGGCTGATCTAGTCAAACTCCCAGGGGTTGGGCGTAAGACTGGAAATGTAGTTAGGAGTGTTGCTTTCAAACTCCCAGGGTTGCCCGTGGATACTCATGTTGGGCGCCTCGCGCGGCGCCTAGATCTCACGCGCGAGGAAGACCCAGTGAAGGTAGAGCTAGAACTAAACAGATTGATACCGCCGGATCTGAGAGGCGACTTCTCGCTCTTCCTGATTCTCCACGGAAGACGGGTATGCCCGTCGCGCAAACCGCGCTGCGGTGATTGCGTACTCTCCGATATCTGTCCTGCCGCTGGGACAGGCGAACCGCGGTTCTCGCGCAAGTAGCCTGAAATTTAGGGCCAGAAATTTAGAGCCAGAAATAAAGAGCCAGAAATGAATGAAGCTTTAGAGCATCTTCTCTAGGCCATCGAGGGCTCTATCCATAGCCCGTCGAGTCGCAGTAAGGGTTCGCTCGGCGCTATCGATATCGACCGCAACAGCTGAATCGTCTGAGCCTCGATATCGATCTCCGATTGTGACCACTCTAGATAGAAGGTCGTCCAGTACCGATCGCAGGGCTGAGAGTTCGGCATGGTCAGAGGAAGAGGACATACCCCCACCTTATGGGGGCAGGCGCGTTCTCTCAGTAATCCTCCAAGATCAGGAGCGATCGGCGGGTACGCTGTGCACCCATGCTGCGACGAATAGACATCAGAGGCGACGCCGTAGACCTCGCGAGCGCTCTCCCCAATTCGGTGAGTAGCGGAGCCGCTCCTGAGGTTCTCGAATCAGTTCGATCCATCATCTCCGATGTGTGTGAGCGTGGCGATGCAGCACTCCTTGAGTACACGCAGCGGTTTGATGGGGTTTCCCTCGAGTCGGTCGCAGTATCGCCAGATTTAGTGAAGGCGGCATGGGAGGCGACTTCACCAGAGTTGCAGGGTGCGCTCTCGTTCGCTGCGGATCAAATTCGCGGATATCACGAAGCCCAAGTGAGTGATGTTGAGCATGCAGCGTGGGGCGCTGACGGAATCTCAGTCGCTGAAATGATTCGACCTGTTGCAAGAGCCGGCCTGTATGTACCTGGCGGGCGCGGTGCTTACCCATCAACAGTTCTGATGACTGCTATCCCTGCGGCCGTTGCTGGGGTTGACCAAATAATTCTCTGTGTACCTCCCGCTGCTGATGGCTCGCTCCCGCAAGCAACCTTGGCTGCAGCCGCTCTGTGCGAGATCGACGAGATTTATAGCGTCGGTGGAGCGCAGGCGATAGCGGCGATGGCCTACGGAACTGAGAGCATTAAGGCAGTAGATGTAATCGTCGGCCCAGGCAATCAATACGTGAGCCTTGCTAAAGGCGAAGTCTCCGGAGATGTAGGGATCGACTCGATGGCGGGGCCATCCGAGTTGGTAGTTATTGCTGACGAATCGACACCGGCAGAGTTCATCGCACTTGATCTAATGGCTCAAGCCGAGCATGGCCCTGATGGAACAGCGGTTGTGATCTCCTGGAGCGAAGAGGTGCTCGAAGCTGTTAACTCGGCACTATCTCGTCTAGTTAAAGATGCCCCACGCCGCAAAGACATCGAATCAAACTTCGCAAACGGTGGCGCTTCGGTACTGGTTAGCGACTGGGAACAGGCAATTGAGGTCTCTAACTTCATAGCTCCAGAGCACCTTGAACTCTGCGTCGCTAACCCAGAAGAGCTTCTGAAATCTGTTAATTGCGCCGGTGCGGTTTTCTGTGGACCATGGGCACCTGCGGTGGTTGGCGACTACATCTCTGGGGCAAATCATGTCCTACCCACAGGGCGCAGTGCGCGCTTTGCCAGCGCTCTGAGGGTCGACACGTTCCGCAAGCACATCCACGTGGTGCGAGTAGAGCGATCTGGGCTCGAGCGAGTAGCTCCATTCGTGGCAGCGCTAACGGAGGCAGAGGGACTCTTCGCTCACGGTGAGGCCGTAGCGCGCAGGGTTACACAATGAACCGCATACAGCCGAGAGACGACCTAACCGCTCTGTCTGGATATCACTCTGCGAGCGTCAATGTATCTGTGCGCCTAAATGCAAACGAGAGTCCGCTGCCGCCACCAGCTGCCTTTGTTGATGATTGGCTTGATGCTCTCCGAACTGTTCCATTAAATCGCTACCCTGACCGAAGCGCTCGCATACTGCGCGAGTCCCTTGGTACGTCGCTGGGGCAGCCTTCAGGGCGCATCTTCTGTGCGAACGGTTCAAATGAGGTTCTGCAGACGCTCATGCTCACTTACGGAGGCCCGGGTCGGAGGGCATTAATCCTCGAGCCGACATACCCACTCCACTCTCACATTGCGAGGATTACCGGAACCGAGATTGTGAGTGGCGCACGCAGCGCTGATTTTACGATCGATCCGGATGCACTGGAATCAACAATCAAGAGCACAGATCCGGATCTGGTTTTTCTCTGTAGCCCTAACAATCCATCGGGCACAGTTGATTCATCTGCGGTGCTCGACGCCGCACTGCGCTCTGCTCGTGGACTTGTAATTGTTGATGAGGCTTACGGCGAGTTCTCGCCGAGCAGCGCTATTGGGCGCGTCAATGAGGATTCGGCATTGGTCGTGGTTAAGACCTACTCAAAGGTTTGGTCCATGGCAGCCCTTCGCCTTGGATACTGCATTGCTCCGACATGGGTTGTTGAGGAGTTAGAGAAGGTAGTGCTCCCTTACCACCTCGCCGCCGCAACGCAATCTGCAGGGATCGCAGCGCTGAAATATCGCACCGAGATGGATGCTCGAGTCCGTGAATTGGTCTCAGAACGCGAGCGCCTTATGGAGGGGCTTCTGGGCTTCGAGACGCTCACGCCCTTGCCTTCTGGTGCCAACTTCATACTTTTCAGGGTGGGTAAGCCTGGTGACACTGAGTCATCAGCACGTCTCTGGAGCGACCTAGTAGCCCATGGAGTGCTCATTCGCGACTTCTCAGCATGGCCAGGCGTCGAGGGGTGTCTGCGGGTGACGGTCGGTAGCCGTGGCGATAACGACGCCTTCTTAACGGCCTTAGGGTCAATATTGCGCGAGAGTGGAGATTCATGACAACAAGAGCAGCATCACGCCAGAGAAAAACCGCTGAGACCTCTATAGAGGTTGAGTTAATTGTTGACGGTTCTGGTACTGCCTCGGCAAGTACCGGAATCCCATTCTTTGATCACATGCTTGAGCAACTCGGGAAGCATGCCGGGTTCGATCTAAAGATCGTCGCGACCGGCGACCTTGAGGTCGATACGCACCACACAATCGAGGATGTTGGGATTGTCGTCGGGGGATGCCTTGCCGAGGCGCTTGGCGACAAGATCGGCGTAAGGCGATTCGCCTCGAATTTGGTTCCTCTTGATGAAGCTCTCGTTCAGGTAGCGCTTGATTTAAGTGGGCGCCCGTTCATTGCCTACGACGTAGACCCGATATCTGAGTGGATCGGAACCTTCGACCCACAACTCGCTGAGGAGTTTTGGAGGGCCTTCGCCTTTGCTGCAGGGATCACCCTTCATGTTCGTTCTCTCGAGGGGCGTAATGGTCACCATGTAATTGAGGCTTCGTTTAAGGCTGTAGCGCGTGCGCTGAGGGATGCCGTGCGCATCGAAGGTACTGGTATTCCTTCTACTAAGGGGTCCCTATAGACCTCTATCCGGCCATCGACCTGCGCGGTGGCCATGCGGTGAGATTGATGCGCGGAGATTTCGCGTTAGAGACTGTTTATGACGACGATCCCGTTGCCGTAGCAGTTGGTTTCGCTGAGGCCGGAGCGAAGTGGATACATGTTGTAGATCTCGATGCTGCTCGCACTGGCACCGCCGCTCACCTCGATGTCATTAGGAATATATGCGCCTCGGTCGCATCACGCGTGCAATCGGGCGGGGGAGTACGCACCCGCGAGGCCGCCGAGGATCTTCTGGCAGCTGGCGTGAGTCGCGTTGTAATTGGTACAGCTGCGGTTGAGCACCCTGAGATGGTCGCTGCACTTGCTGCGGATCACCCCGATGGAGTTGCCGTAGGGCTCGATGCTCGTGGACGCGAGGTTGCTGTAAAGGGTTGGGTAGAGGGCAGTGGCTACGACCTAATTGACTTAGCTAAAGCCTTCACCGAGCAGGGAGTCGCCGCATTAGTGGTCACTGAGATTCAACGTGACGGCACTCTTGAAGGACCCGACCTAGCGCAGCTTTTAGATGTTCTTTCTGCAACAGAGATTCCGCTCATTGCTAGCGGCGGGGTCGGAACCCTTGGCGACCTCGAGGCATTGCTTGGAGTTGCCTCTAACGGCAGACGCCTCTCCGGAGCAATAGTTGGGCGCGCTATCTATGAGGCAAGATTCGATGTATCAGAGGCACTTCAGCTCTTGGCTGGCTCGCGATGACTCCATTCGATATTGAGACCGGCTTAACCCCGATCGGCGATGGAAAATACTTAGCGAATCTCTCCACGCGCTGGTGGGTGCAGCAGGGACCCAACGGCGGTTACATCGCTGCGATTGTGCTTCGTGCATTTACCTCGGAGGTAGACGATGAGGAGCGTTCTCCAAGGTCCTTAACGCTCCATTACCTTCGCCCAGCTGTTGAGGGTGATGCAGTTGTCGAGGTAACGATTGAGAGATCGGGGAGATCCCTGACAACTCTCTCGGCGCGTTTAATGCAGGGTGATCGCCTGATTGCTCTAGCCATTGGCGCCTTCTCTCTTGCAAGGTCGGGCAATGACTTCTGCGATCTTGTGATGCCCCAGGTGCCAGGGCCTTCGCACTATGCGGTCCCAAAGATTCCAGAGCATGCAATACCAATTGGGAGGAGATGGGATACGCGCTGGGCGATCGGGCGTCCACCAATGCAAGGCGATCTAGCATCTTCCAAAGCAGTATCTGGAGGATGGATACGCCTTCCAGAGTGTCAACCAATTGATGCAGTCGTAGCGGCCGCCATTACCGATGGTTGGCTCCCGCCGATATTCTCCAAAGTGGATACTGCTCTAGCGGTTCCGACGGTTGACCTAACTATTCACTTCAGATCATCACTACCTCACCCAGGCCTAACGGATGACGACTTCGTCCTCGCAGTTTTTCGCACGAATGTCATCGCAGATGGCTTCTTGGAAGAGGACGGAGAGATATGGGCGCCGGATGGAACCCTCATCGCTCAGAGTCGACAACTAGCAGTGGTGCTGCCTCTTAACTAAACGCGCTTTTGTTATGAGAGTGCGTGCACGAAGAATGCAAGAACTGCAGCCTCTTCCCTCCACGCATCTTGGCGCCCGGATGGTCCACCATGCCCCGAGCCCATCTCAGTGCGCAGGATTAGAAGGTTGGTATCGCTGCGTAGCGCCCGATGTTTGGCAACCCATTTGGCGGGTTCCCAATACATGACCCTCGGGTCGTTTAGACCGGCCGCAACGAACATTGCCGGGTAAGGATGATTCTCGACATTGTCGTAAGGCGAGTACGAGAGCATGTATTCGTAGTCTGCTCTGCTCTCAATAGGGTTTCCCCACTCCTCCCATTCGCCGACTGTGAGAGGGAGCGCAGGGTCACTCATGGTGGAGACGCAATCCACGAAGGGAACCTCTGCAGAGATCGCGCGAAATGCGTGCGGGGCAAGGTTGGAGACTGCGCCCATGAGCAGGCCGCCGGCGCTTCGACCGCGTGCGCCTAGGCGCATTGCTGAGGTGTAATTCTCTGAGCAGAGATATTCGGCGCAGGAAATAAAGTCTGTGAAGGTATTTCGTTTCTGCAGAAGCCTCCCTTGCTCGTACCAGGAGCGACCCATCTCGCCGCCACCTCTGATATGAGCGATTGCGTAAACAAAGCCACGGTCAAGAAGGCTAAGTCGCGCGCTTGAGAACGAAGGCTCGATACATATCTCGTAGGAGCCGTACCCATATAGAAGGCATGGAGCGGTTCCATCTAGAGGCGTTGTCATTTTGTAGACAATTGAGATCGGAATTTGGGTGCCGTCATCGGCGCTAGCCCACGACCGCTCGCAGATGTACTGGTCCTTATTGAACCCAGGAATCTCCGTCTCCTTCACGATAGAGGTGGAGCCTGATTCGAAGTTGTAATCAAGATCTTGCGGCGGCTGGGTAGGTGAGGCGTAGCTATACCTGAGTGTCTCGGATGAATACTCCGGGTTAGCTCCTGTAGCGACGGTGTATACGGGATCTGGCATCTGGATGGCCTGCTCGTTGCCATCAGCAACTCGAATAACTCGCAGGTGCTCCAAACCATCACGTCGCTCAGAAACCACGACGTGCTTCTCAAAGACATCCATCTCTGCTATGCGCGTACCCATGCGATGAGGGGCCAAGTCCCTCCATCTTTCGGGCTCCGAGTCACCAATGGCAGCGGTGGCAACTCGAAAATCAAGTGCATTGTCGTTTGTGAGAATCGCCCATTGATCATTCGCAGGTTCTCCATCAGTGCGCTCAACGGATGCACTGTTCGCTGCACGTAGATGATCTACTTCGTACTCAATGCCGTGGCGGCGCTGAGCTACTAAACGCGGTGCTGCCTCGGGTGTATCGCTGGGAATGTAACGGACATCTGAGGTGATGCGTGAACCAGTTCCGATCAGTATGTAATCCCCACTCCGAGACTCATAGACACTGACAAAAAAGGATTCGTCCGGCTCCTCAAAGATAAGTTTATCTTCAGTTGAAGGCGTGCCGATCTGGTGGCGCCACACCTGATAAGGCCTAACCGCCTCATCGGGGCGTGTGTAGAAAATCGATCGAGAGTCTTTAGACCAGGCAACACCGTAATAAAGATTCGGTATTTCATCGGCAAGATCCTCAGAGGTCTCGAGGTTACGGATTCGAAGTTCGTATACCTCGCCTCCGTTCGTGTCGAGAGCGTAAGCAAGTAAGCGATGATCTGGGCTTATCTCGTAAGAACCAACCTCGAAAAAATCGTGTCCAACTGCAAGTGCGTTCTCGTCGAGCACCACTTCTTCCACAGCTGACCTAATTCCAGGTCCCCAAGGGCGCCTTAGGTGTTTTACATAGGGTTGGTCTGAGAAGCTCCGCTCGAAATACTCCCAAGGCCCTTTTCGGACGGGGGCGCTGTCAGCGACAGGGAGCACGCGGGATTCAATCTCCCCAAAAATGGCATCTCTCTCAGCGATCGTCTCGGCCAAGAGGGCGTCTGCGTATCTATTCTCTTCGAGTAGGTACTCGATGACAGCCGGGTCGTTTCGGTCCTGCAGCCATCTGTAATCATCGCTCCGCTCGGTTCCGTGGGCAACGTGCTTGAAAGGATGCTTCGCTGCTATCGGGGCTGCGATCGGGGCTGCGCTCTGGGCTGTGGTCTGGGATGGCTCCATCTGGGCAGTCTCGCGCGGCGAGGTACTTACTCCTAAACCATCGAATGTTGGCCGGGGCATTGGCTACGCTCTCAGGGATGCCCATAGCCGAGCCAATTAATTTCACCGAAGACGAGATCGCCGCAGTGCGGTGGAATCAAGATGGCTTGGCTGCTGCGATAGTCCAAGAGGACTCCACCGGGCAGGTCCTGATGCTGGCTTGGGTCAACGAGGAGTCTCTTCGCAAGAGCCTCGAGACCGGGCGTACTTGGTTCTGGAGCAGGAGCAGGCAAGAGTTTTGGTGCAAAGGCGAGACCTCTGGGGACCGTCAATTCATACGTCGTGCCGCCTATGACTGCGACGTCGACGCGATCCTTTTTATCGTTGAGCAAGAGGGAAATGGTGCTTGCCACACAGGCGAGCGCTCATGCTTTTTTCGCGACTTCGGCTCCGGTGCTTCCCCCGGTTCGGTATGAGAGAGAACCAGAATCTTGCTCCAGCAGCGCGACCCACGCGTGAAGAGTTTCGCGATCTAGCGAAGAACTACACCGTTGTCCCAGTTTGGAGAACGCTGCTTGCGGATTTTGAGACGCCTGTCAGCGTATTTGCAAAATTGGTAGGAGATAGTGACGGCTTCTTGCTCGAGTCTGTTGAGCATGGCGTTCGATGGGGTCGTTTCTCCTTTATTGGGAGTGACCCGCAGCTGACTCTTGTAGCTCGAGGAAACGATGTCGCGGTAACTGGTGAGACTCCGCTCGGAGTTCCTACCGACAGTGGCGCACTCAACGCCATTGAGGCGTTGCTCTCGCATTACAAGGCCCCTACGTTCGACGACTTGCCGCCATTCCACGGTGGGGTCGTTGGGTATCTCGGCTACGACGTGGTGCGAGAGATTGAGCATCTACCGAATGTTCCGCAAGATGACCTCGGTTGGCCGGATGCGGTTCTTACAGTGACCGGTCACGTAACGGCATTCGATCATTTCGCCCAGCGCCTCTATTTGATGGAGAACGTTTTTCTCAAGGGGAATGAATCAAGCGAAGAGCTCGATTCTCTTTATGACTCCGCTCTCGAGAAGATTGCAGCGCGCGTCGATAGCCTCGGGCAGCCGCTTCCTTATCCTCCCGTTGCTCCGCCAGCGTCACGTCTTACGGATCTGCCCCCTCACACGACAGCGCTTAGTTCTGAGGAGTTTCAATTAAGTATTGAGGCTGCAAAGGAGCACATACTTGCCGGGGACATTTTCCAAGTAGTGCTGTCTCAACGCTTTGATTTAGAGGGCGACTTCGATCCCTTCTCTGTTTACAGAGTTCTGCGATTAGTGAATCCCTCTCCATATATGTACTTGCTGCGTAATAGCGACGTAACCCTTGTCGGTTCGTCCCCTGAGCCGATGGTGCAGGTTCTCGGCGGGAGAGTTATCAGTCGGCCAATCGCTGGCACACGTTTTCGAGGGCGCGATGATGCCCATGATGACCTGTTGGCGGCAGAACTCATTGAGCATCCGAAGGAGCGTGCCGAGCACGTCATGCTCGTTGACCTTGCCCGTAATGATCTCGGGCGCGTTGTGAAGTTTGGGACTGAGAAGATGGACGAGTTGATGTCCCTTGAGCGCTACAGCCACGTCATGCACATAACCAGTCAGGTCTCGGGAGATTTGATGGACGGGAAATCTGCGGTAGACGTACTGCGAGCCACCTTCCCTGCTGGAACAGTCAGCGGGGCTCCGAAGGTAAGAGCGATGGAGATCATTGACGAACTCGAACCAGTTAAGCGCGGTCCATATGCCGGCGTGGTCGGGTACCTTGATTTCTCCGGCAACCTTGATACTGCCATCACGATTCGAACGATGCTGTGGCGCGATGGCAAAGCATCAGTTCAGGCGGGTGCGGGTGTTGTCGCTGACTCTGACCCAGCACTTGAGGATCTTGAGTGCCACAACAAGGCGCGCGCTCTCCTAACTGCAGCCGAGGCTTCTAGACGTATTTTTGGCTCTACTAAGGAGATGGGTTCCTGATGAACCATAAAGATGTAGTTCGCGTAACAGGAGCTGATACTTGGAGTTTTCTGCAGAGCCTTCTCTCCCAGGATGTACTTGGCATGGAGCAAGGCGAGCGTCGCTCAGCGTTGATGCTCACCCCTCAGGGAAAGGTGGAGGTGCTCCTAGGTGTTGTGCGCGAAGGAGATGACGCCTTACTCGACACCGATGCAGGTTGGGGAGAGGCCCTGAAGGACGTTCTCTCTCGTTACAAAATTCGAACAGCAGTTGAGGTGAATCTTGAGTCTCTCGGAGAGCCTCCAGACGCGTCGAGCGAGTTAGAGCGAATACGTGAAGGGACTCCGCGTATGGGGTTTGATCTCGATTCCGCGGTAATTCCACAGGAGGCGGCACTCGAGATTGAATCAGTCTCTTTTACAAAAGGCTGCTTTGTTGGGCAGGAACTCGTCTGCCGCATTGATAGTCGTGGGCATGTAAATAGACACCTGCGACTCATCACTAATAGCTCCGGAATCACTCTTGTTAAGGGGGAGTCTCTCCTCCAGGACGGCAAGGTTGTGGGGGAGGTCACCAGCTCTGCCCCAGGGTTTGCCTTGGGGTACGTCCGCAGAGAGGTTGAGATTGGCTCCACCCTCGAGGTATCTGGAACTGTGGTTAAGGTTCTCGAGAGACCTGTAGCAACATGAGCGCCTATATGCGATCTCTCTAAGGTGCAGAACCAATGAGTGTGTTGAACAAGATTCTTGGAACCAAGCGCGACGAAATCACAGTGTTGCGCTCGCCCAAAACCCGCGACCTCCTTCGGAAGAGCGCGTTAGATGCAGAGCCACCTCGTGATTTTTTGGGAGCGCTATCTGCATCAGACTCGCATCTACGAGTTATCTCTGAGTTCAAGCGTAAGTCGCCCTCTAAAGGTGAACTCGCCCTCAACTTGGACCCAAGAACGATGGCAGTGAGCTATGCGCAGGGCGGGGCTGCTGCGATGAGCGTGCTCACAGACCGGCAGTATTTCGGCGGGTCAGTCGCAGATCTCCAGAGCGCTCGCGCAGCGATGAGCATCCCGGTACTGCGCAAAGATTTCGTAATAGACGAGGTGCAAGTCTATGAATCACGCGCAATCGGTGCTGACGCCATTCTTCTCATTCTCGCAGCGATCGCAGAGGACTCGTTGCTGATGGACCTTCACTCTTTGGCGCAATCTCTCGGGATGGGTGTGCTCGTCGAGGCTCATTCGGCGGATGAAGTTGAGAGAGCAATTGGTCTCGGTGTAGAGATCCTCGGGGTTAATGCCCGGAACCTTGCTGACTTCGCAGAGGATAGAGACGGAGTGGCTGCGTTAGCTCGTCGAATCCCATCCGGCGTAATTGCCGTTGCAGAGAGCGCCATCCGCAGCGTTGAGGATGCTACGAGGATGGCAGAGGCCGGCTTTAATGCGGTGCTCGTCGGCGAGGCGTTAGTGCGTCACCCCGACCCTTCATCGCTTGTCTCGGATATGGCTGGGGTTTTGGTCTCTCAACGCTAAACCCCGCATATTTGGAGTGAAAATCAGTTTATTTCCCATCTACTCGGCTCATAGCGGGTTAGATTTTGGGCAATGTTTGTAAAGATTTGCGGGATTACCAACGAAGAGGATGCACTTCTCTCTGTCGCTATGGGGGCGGACGCCCTAGGTTTTATTTTCGCTGCAGGGAGCCCTCGATTGATGAGTGGCGAGCATGTTCGCGACATCGTCAAGCGAATTCCGCCAGGGATAGCGACCATCGGAGTCTTTAGAAATGAGAGACCCGAGCGTGTAGTTGAGATTGTGCAGCGGTGTGGTCTCTCTGGGGCTCAACTCCATGGGCACGAACCAATTACAGAGGTTCAATGGATTAGAGCCCGTCTCCCTTTTGTTATCCAGGCTTTCGCAGCCCATGATCGAGGAATAGCGGCAGCAGTTGCAGGCCCAGCGGATGTTGTGCTGATTGATTCGGCAGCTCCAGGCACCGGCCAAGTATTTGACTGGTCCCTAGCTGAGGGAATGCCGGGCGGACTCAGGTTGATGCTTGCTGGTGGATTGAACCCGGAGAACATTGCTGCTGCCATTGCGCAGGTAAGGCCATGGGGTGTTGATGTAGCTACAGGAGTTGAGTCTGCGCCAGGGACAAAGGACGCTCGCAAATTAAGGCGGTTCATCCTCTCAGCCAAGGAGGCTGGTGATGCGCTGCTTGCGATGCCACAAAGCTCTGGGGAGTTACGCCCATACGACTGGGAACTAGACGGTGAGGGAAATCCT